>CALJNA010000105.1 GCA_937981955.1 uncultured Granulosicoccaceae bacterium | reverse complement strand
GGATGGTCGGCCGGTGACACAGGAAAGAGTGAGCGGATACTTATCAGTTTTGAAAAAAAATAATATCGAGACAACTATTCTTACCGGGCAAGCGACCCGTGCTTTTGGCAGATCTGCAGCCATTGAATTGTTATCTCAAACACGCAAGGTCGATGGAATACTTTGTTTTAATGATTTGGTTGCTCTGGGTGTTTTGGCATCTTGCGCAGAGCATGGTCCTCATGTGGGATCTGATATTCGAGTTATTGGGTTTGATGATATTGAAGATTGCCGCGACAGCTATCCTTCCCTTACATCAGTGAGTTGCAATATACCGGTGCTTGCAGAAGTTGCGGCTACCAGCATGCTCAACTGGATACATGACGAAAAATTACCCGATCCAGTTGTACGTCTTTCTGTTTCTCTCGTGCGTCGTGCGTCGAGTGCAAGTTAGCCGTGACCAGAGCGTATACACGGCTCTGGTCGCATGGAAACTTCAGGGTGAGACAACGCGACCCGTAAACAGGACAGTACCGGTTGTTCGATCACGTAGAGCATAGAAGAACGGTCGGTTAATGATAAGTGGCTCGGGCACTGAGGCGTTGCCGGCTACCAGCGTTACTGCCGCGGCTCGGGTACCGTTTTCGTCGACCTCAATTCGAGCACGCTGACGAGCAAGCACTTCAAGCGATGTACCTCCGTTAACCAGGCGTTCGAAATTCCACGGGTTAGCAGGCAGGCCATACGGAGAAAGTAGCTGCATCAAATCAAGTTCACTGCTCAGCTGCCAGTTGGGTACCGTAATATCAACATCAGATAGCTCCAATGAATCGATCATCTCGTCAAATGTATCGGTGTTCAGTGATGCCTCGAATGCGTCAAGATCGCTCGGCATTAAGATCAGCATCGCAAGCTCACCACCTCCATAAGGTATCTCTAACGCTGTCAGGTTGGCTTGCGATAGTACTGGAAATGTTGAGCGTCCTCCGAAACTGGGAACATTCGTTGTGCTTCCATCAATGCTTGTGAAAGCCTGGTTGCCCTTTGTATCAAATTCAACTTGCCAGCTGGCATCAAGGAAAATCGCATTCAATAGCGCGAATACGGTGTTTGGATCGAATACATCGATGATGGTCGGGATAAAGCCATCAGTCTGATCCGATACCCAGCCGTTAACCTCTGACGCAACTTCTTCGGGTGCACCCGAAAAATCGGCTTCGGTAACAGGCGCTCCGAAATCAACGGTCGCGGTATCGAGAAAGCCGGTTTGCAAATCAAGCCCGGGCTTAACGAAAATACGATTCGCAGTTCGAAGCACGAGATCATCATTGGTGCGGCTTTCAAGCTGTAGTGCGAGTTCGTTGAGCGCTGCATGAACATCGTCTTCGGGCAATGCATCGATACCTAGCAAAGTGATAAGGGAGTTATACGTATTGCCACCGGTGGCAGCACTGGCGAATGCCAATGCAACGGCTGCGCTGTATCCGCTTTCAACTGAACCCTCGTTCGGTGCTCCGCTGCTCACCGCACGATGCACATCGAATGAAAAGTTGTTTAGCGATCGAACCAGGGCCGAACGGGTTGGCTCATCAACCTGTGGTGACAGCTCTCGTGCGGTAAGTGTTCCGAAGCGCTCGTTAACAGCTTCGCTATCGCTGAACAGCGATGCACCATTACTTTGTTGCTCAGCATTGTTGCTCGAGCTGTTGCTGCAACCACCAAGCATTAATAGCATTAGCGCCATCCAAAGCGAATGGCGAATTGTTGATAAAGAACAGGCAAACACCCGTGCAGCCACAGCGTGCATTTGGCTCTGGTTACACGGGCCGCTTATCAAGACAATATGCCTTTTCGTCTTAGCTCAGAAATAATTTTCTCTGCAGCCTGTTCTGCGCTCATCGCAGCGGTATCGACCAGTATTTCAGGTTGCTCTGGTGGCTCATAAGGTGAGTCTATCCCAGTGAAGTTTTTCAGTTCACCACGGCGTGCTTTTTTGTACAGACCTTTCGGATCGCGTTGCTCAGCAATGTGTAATGGTGTTTCGACAAACACTTCCAGAAATTCACCATCGTCCACCAATGCGCGTGCTACTGCTCGCTCAGATCGGAACGGGGAGATGAATGCCGTTAACACGATGAGTCCGGAATCAACCATGAGTCGAGCGACTTCGCC
The DNA here is from genome assembly GCA_937981955.1 of uncultured Granulosicoccaceae bacterium. Classification (GTDB taxonomy): domain Bacteria; phylum Pseudomonadota; class Gammaproteobacteria; order Granulosicoccales; family Granulosicoccaceae; genus Granulosicoccus. Next base: position 17,359 of record CALJNA010000105.1, on the reverse strand, counting down.
AATGCGGCGAATGTTTTCCACTCGATCTGCATCGGTAAAACCCAAGTCTTTGTTAAGGCCGTGACGTACGTTATCACCGTCGAGTAGATAGGTATGTTGTCCCATGGCTGCCAACTTTTTCTCAACAATATTGGCAACTGTTGATTTTCCGGAACCGGAGAGACCGGTTAGCCAAACGACACACGCTTTTTGTTTCTTTAGCTCGCTGCGTTTTTCCTTGTCAACATCCACGGCTTGCATGTGAATATTGTCTGAACGTCGCAGTGCAAAGTGCAACATACCAGCACCAACTGTTGCATTGGAGATTCGGTCAATCAGTATGAACGCACCGGTTTCGCGATTTTCTTCGTAAGCATCAAACGCGATATTCTGGTCCGTATTGATATTGCAAACCGCAATGGCGTTTAGTTCCAGTTGTTTTGCAGCGGTATGCTCCAGCGAATCAACGTTCACCTCGTGTTTTATCGTTGTGACGGTTGCGCTGACGGTTTTGGTGCCGATCTTTAGCAGGTATGGACGACCGGGCAGCAGTGGGTCATCACTCATCCAGACAATGGTGCTTTCAAACTGGTCGGCGGAACTCGCTGGTTGATCGGTGGTAGAAATAATATCGCCACGCGAAATATCGATTTCATCGTTCAGAGTCAGCGTGACCGATTGTCCGGCTATGGCTTTGTCCATCTCGCCATCGAAGCTGACAATTTGTTTGATCGAACTGGTTTTGCCTGAGGGTTGAACCCGTATGGCATCACCAGGGTGAATCTCACCGCTTGCGATAGTGCCGGCGAAGCCGCGAAAATCCAGGTTAGGTCGGTTTACCCATTGCACCGGCATTCGAAACGGACTGTCTTGCATTGGGTTTTCGTCAACGTTCACTGTTTCAAGGTAACTGAGCAAAGTTGTGCCGTGAAACCAGGGCGTTTGCGTGCTCTTTTCAACAATGTTGTCACCGTGCAAAGCAGAGATTGGAATAGCTGTAACACTATCGATGTTCAGTTCTTTCACCGATTCAGAAAACTGATCAACGATCTTGTTGAACACGCTTTCGTCGTATTCTTTTAAATCCATTTTGTTAACAGCCAAAACCACATTTCGGATACCCAGCAGGGACACGATGTATGAGTGTCTGCGTGTTTGGGTCACGATCCCTTCACGTGCATCGCACAGGATAATGGCCACATCGGCAGTGGATGCACCAGTGACCATGTTGCGGGTGTATTGTTCGTGCCCTGGTGTGTCGGCCACGATAAACTTGCGTTTGTCAGTGGAAAAGAAACGATAGGCAACATCAATCGTTATGCTTTGCTCACGCTCGGCCGCCAGCCCATCAACGAGAAGGGCGAAATCCAGTTTGTCTCCTTGCGTGCCGAACTTTTTCGAATCTGCTTCAAGAGCTTCAAGCTGGTCTTCGAACAGCACTTTCGATTCATACATCAAGCGACCGAGCAGCGTGCTTTTACCATCATCGACGCTACCGCAAGTAATGATGCGCAGCTGGCTCTTTTTTTCGTGGACACCAAGATATTGATTGATGTCTTCGACGATTAATTTTTCGGTTTTAGCATTCATTAGAAGTAGCCCTCCTGTTTTTTCTTTTCCATCGACGCGGCTGTGTCGTTATCGATCATTCGGCCCTGTCGTTCTGAGGTTTTGGCCAGTAACATTTCCTGAATAATTTCCGGGGTTGTGGTGGCTTCCGACTCAATTGCACCTGTCAGTGGGTAACAGCCAAGCGTGCGAAAACGAACTTTACGCATCATCGGTACTTCCCCCTCATGCAATGGCATTCGATCGTCATCTACCATTATCAGCATGCCGTCGCGTTCAACCACCGGGCGTTCGGCAGCGAAGTACAAGGGCACGATGGGAATGTTTTGCAGGTGGATGTATTGCCAGATATCCAGCTCATTCCAGTTCGAAAGAGGAAAGGCGCGAATGCTTTCACCGGGTTGTTTTCTGGTGTTGTATAAATTCCATAACTCAGGGCGTTGGTTCTTTGGTTCCCATCGGTGTTGCGCCGTGCGAAAAGAAAAGATACGTTCTTTCGCGCGAGATTTTTCTTCGTCTCGTCGCGCACCGCCAATCGCCACGTCAAAGCCGTATTTGTCCAATGCCTGTTTCAGAGCTTCAGTTTTCATTATGTCTGTGTGTAGTGCAGAACCATGAGTAAATGGATTCACGCTTTTTTCCACACCTTCAGCGTTAACGTGCGTAAGCAGCTCGAACCCAAGTTCATTCACTATGTTGTCGCGGAAGCGATACATCTCTTGAAACTTCCAGGTCGTATCAACGTGCAACAACGGAAATGGCGGGTTGGCCGGATAGAACGCTTTGCGCGCCAAATGCATCATGACGGCACTGTCTTTTCCGACAGAGTAGAGCATGACCGGATTATCAGCTTCTGCGACCACCTCACGCATTATTTGAATGCTTTCTGCCTCGAGTCTTTGCAGGTGCGTCAGTCCGGTTTGTGCTGACGGCAAGCCGCTAGTGCTGCTTTGCTGTGGATTGGCTACTTTGATATCTGGTTTGCGTTTCTGCGAATCGTTCGCAGCGCTTCTTGTGCCCGGAAGTGGCTGTGTCATTGCTTTTCCTGTAGTGCCTCCAGTACCGACATGCGAAACTGCTGAGGCGTGGTTGGCTTTAAGTTGTTTGTTAACCGTTGGGCGTACCGATGTACTTACGGATGTACGTTGTGCAGTGCGTGACACTGCTTTACGCTTTGTTGTATTGCTGGCTACATTGTTATTACTTTGGATTGCAGCGATATGGTTCTCAGAAGGGTTAGCCGAGCGGCTCGTCGGTGCAACGATATGTAATGTATTGTCGCTTGCAGCGGCGCAAAATTTTTCGACCTCAATGCTCAGCAATTTATTCGGCAACACCAGCGCAAGCCCTTTTGGAAATTCGGATTGCAGCAGCGAAAAAAATTGTTTGTAGTCGCTGCTGACAGGTTGTGAATTCAAATGCGTCCATAAAACGCGACCGCGCAATGTGTGCGCATAGAGTTGCGATGTGCCATCAGGAGTTGTGCGAAGCCCAATCCACAACACAGAGGCGGTGTGATTCTTCGCGCTAAGTCTGAAGTCTTTATATTCACCATCGAGCCAGGTTGCGGCTGCTGAGGAGGGCGAATCTGACATTTCACGGTGAAGGTTTACTGGCAGAAGTTGCCAGTGCTGTAAATAGTTTGCCGCAGTCTGCTGGCTGACCGCCATGGCCTTTTCGGTTTTCAGCCAATCGGCTACGTTCTTTGTGGTCCAGAGTTGTGTCAGTTGCGCAGTGCTGAATGCTTGCATCAGTTCATCACGTGCCTGAGCCAGTTCAGAATCGGCAGATGCATTACGTCTGGGGCGACCGCGAGGCTTCACATCAACCGCGGCCCAGCCACCTGCTTTAAAAGCCTTCACTGCCGCCACAATGGTTGGTGTGCTCAGGCCGACTTCAGCCCGAACATCTGACAGCGTACTGCCAGCCAGGCGCAGCTGCACCGCGCGACGGCGTGCAGCGTTCAGGTCAGTGCTGTTTTTTTGATCGATAGACATGAGCGATCTAGCGGCGACAGTATTAAATAATTTACTAGCTGATTATTGTAAATGTTTTTTGCAACAATCGTACCCTGCGGATGGGGTGTTTTCCATATCTGAATGTTTGTACGATAATATGTTTAAAAACAGTCACATATGGCTTTGAATTGAAATGTGTAAAGGTTTTTCTATTTGATTGAACGGCACAACAGCACGTCACTCATGGAATGCCAGTTGTTTATTTGGCGCGTGATGGAGTGGGTTGTGACGGCGAAACACCCAACCGATTTCCTTGTCATTGGGGGCATTGTTGTTCGTTGCACTTGGGTGTTGGATGGTGCTCGTCCAATCTGGCGGGCTGACCGAACTTATCGGCGTAATTTGTGTCGGCTTTTTTGGCGTTTGCGCTTTTTTCAGCTTTCGAAAGATGAGTGGAACACCGCTTGATATCTCGGCCAACAGCCTCCCGGTAAAGCCCACAGAGCTGGCTAGCCTGCCTACTGACTATTTTAATGCGTCCCGCGCTACGATCTATTCGCCGCGAGCGCAAAATGGGCGAATTCTTCGCGGTATAACTGGTTGAATGGGTTATCAAAAAAAACTATACCGTGCAGCCTTACCTCAACTATTTTTGCCACTTAGTGCAAGAATTTACCGCCGCTAAAGCCTGTGTCACTGCAGGGTCTTGTTAAACCGTGTACCCTTCGTGTTTCCCTGAAAAACACCGGCTAATCCGGTAGCGATGACAAAGAAAGTTTTTATCAAAACCCACGGTTGTCAAATGAACGAGTACGACTCGGCAAAGATGCTGGACGTGCTTGCAGATGATGGTCCCGTAGAAGCGACGAGCGACCCGGCTGAGGCCGATATTCTTCTGCTCAATACCTGTTCAATTCGTGAGAAAGCGCAGGAGAAGGTGTTCAGTGAACTCGGTCGCTGGAAACCACTGAAGGATGCTCGCAGCGATGTTGTTATTGGTGTTGGTGGCTGCGTAGCCAGTCAGGAAGGGCAAGCCATTCACGAACGAGCACCGTTCGTCGATCTGGTTTTCGGGCCGCAAACTCTGCATCGATTGCCAGAATTGCTCAGCCGCTCGAAACAATCCGGCAAAGCTGTTGTCGATATCAGCTTTCCGGAAATTGAAAAATTCGATTGCCTGCCCGAACCGCGCGCCGACGGCCCGGTGGCTTATGTCTCTATTATTGAAGGCTGCAGCAAGTATTGCAGCTTTTGTGTTGTCCCTTACACTCGGGGTGAGGAGCTTAGCCGACCGCTTGACGATATTCTGGTTGAGGTTGTGGCGCTGGCTGAGCAAGGCGTACGAGAAATCCATTTGCTCGGACAGAATGTCAATGCCTACCGCGGCTCAATGCACGATGGCGAAATTGCTGACCTTGCCTTGTTGGTGCACTATGTTGCCGCTATTGATGGAGTTGAGCGTATTCGATTCACCACATCACACCCGGTTGAATTCAGCGATTCGCTTATTGAGGCGTTTGCCAATGTACCGGAGCTGGTCAGTTTTGTGCATTTACCAGTACAAAGCGGCTCCGATCGAATTCTCGCCGCGATGAAGCGTGGACACACAGTATTGGAATATAAATCCAAGATTCGAAAGCTCATGGCCGCTCGACCGGGTTTGACCTTGTCGTCAGATTTTATTGTCGGCTTTCCTGGAGAAACCGAGCAGGATTTCAATAACACCATGAAGCTCATCACCGAGCTGAATTTTGATCAGTCTTACAGTTTTATCTATAGCGCCAGACCGGGTACACCGGCGGCGAGTCTTGCTGACGATACCCCGATGCAAGTGAAGAAAGAAAGACTGGCGCTTTTACAAAAAACCATTACTTCCCAGGCATCGGCTATCAGCGAAGCCATGATCGGTACGGTACAGCGTGTGCTCGTTGATCGTGCCTCGCGCAAAGATGCCGCTGACATGGCCGGCAGAACGGAAAACAACCGTGTGGTGAATTTTCCCGCTAGCAGTGAGTTAATCGGTCAGTTTGCTGATGTTCTTATAACCGAAGCACGACCGAATTCGTTGCGAGGCGAATTAGTTACTACGTCAACGAACACCAACTCAGCGACGCTTTCTCCTGCATGACAGAATTAGCATTCCGCATTACCCCAGCCGATAACGACCGCCTAGCCAACTTGTGTGGCCAATTCGATGAACACCTGAAACAAATTGAACAGCGGTTGAGCGTGCAGATCAGTAACCGTGGCGATCAGTTCCAGATAGTGGGTGCTGACGGTGCTGTGGCGAACGCACAAAAGTTAATTGCTCACTTATACGCTGCTACAAAATCCGAAACGCTTGCACCGGAAAGGGTGCACCTTTTTCTACAGGATGCAGGACTGGAACATATGCAAGAAAAACCGAAACCGGTAGCCAGTACAGAGATCATTAAAACCCGGCGCTCCACCATTCAATGCCGCGGAGTGCGACAAATTGATTATGTCTCCAATATCAAGCAGCGGGACTTGACCTTTGGTATTGGCCCGGCTGGTACAGGTAAAACGTTTCTTGCCGTTGCCGCCGCAGTTGAAGCGCTGGAATCAGAGCAGGTACAACGTCTTGTGTTGGTTCGACCCGCAGTAGAAGCCGGCGAGCGACTCGGTTTTCTACCGGGTGACATGATGCAAAAAGTCGATCCGTACTTGCGACCAATATACGATGCCTTGTATGAATTTCTCGGCTTTGAGCGCGTTGGAAAGCTCGTTGAACGCAACGTGATCGAAATTGCTCCGTTAGCGTACATGCGTGGTCGCACGTTGAATCACTCCTGCGTCATTATGGATGAGGCGCAAAACACAACGGTTGAACAGATGAAAATGTTTCTGACACGTATTGGCTTTGGATCAAAAGCCATCGTTACCGGTGATGTTACGCAAGTGGATTTACCCAAGCATCAACTGTCGGGCTTAAAGCATGTTCAGTCAGTATTGCAAGGAGTCGACGGTGTGGGATTCTGTCAATTCACCTCAGCCGATGTTGTTCGGCATCCATTGGTACAACGCATTGTTGCAGCCTACGAAACGTCGGAAAAACTAAAAGAACAACAGGCAGAACAATCGACGCAAAACGCTTCCTGATATGCCTGACGCGGTATCGCAGCAACATTCGCTGGCACTCCTGTTCGATCGCGACTCGGCAAGTGAGCTGAGCTGCTGGCTGCCAACCGACGCTCAATTGACGCAGTGGGTTAATGCGGCGCTGGCTCGAGCTCCTGCTGCACTGTATGAATCAGCATTACCGACAACAGAATTAACTGTGGAAGTGTCCTTAACTTGCGTGGCTGGCCCACAAATGCGTGACTTGAATGCACAATATCGCGCTAAGGACAGCGAAACCAATGTATTGAGTTTTCCGGCAGACATGCCCATATTACCCGTCAGTAATTCGGATGATGCGCACCACGAAGACGCACCAGTGAACACAGCACAAACCCTGGTGTTGGGTGATGTAATCATTTGTCCGTCGGTGCTGGAAACCGAGGCGGAGCAGCAGGGCAAGACTATTGAAGCGCACTGGGCCCACATGGTGGTTCACAGCGTACTGCACCTGCACGGTATGGAGCATGAAACCGATATTGCTGCAAACACTATGGAGTCGCTTGAAATTCAGATACTATCCGAGATAGGAATGACAAACCCGTACCTTGCCGATTCGGCCAGACAATCATGAATGATGAATCATCGGATGTTAGCAGTCGGTCCTTGATGGACCGTATCGTCCACGCGATGGGTGGTGAGCCACGCGATCGAGACGAACTGTTGGAACTTCTGCGCGATGCTCATGCCCGGAATATTTTTGATGCCGACACCCTGCAAATGGTGGAAGGCGCGTTTCAGGTTGTTGAAATGCGCGTGCGTGACATCATGGTGCCGCGTGCACAAATGGTGGTACTTGAAGATGATGCAACGTTTGAGGAAATGTTGCCACAAATCATCAAGTCGGGTCATTCGCGATTCCCGGTCATATCGGAAGACAAAGACAATGTTGTCGGTGTGTTGCTTGCTAAAGATCTGTTGCGTCAGGCCAATGCCAATAATGCTCAGCCATTCCGTCTCGAAGATATTATCCGGCCAGCGACCATTACTCCTGAAACCAAACGGCTTAATGTATTGCTAAAAGAGTTTCGTGCGGAACGAAACCACATGGCCATTGTCATGGATGAGTACGGTGGGGTGGCCGGGCTCGTCACCATCGAAGATGTGCTCGAAGAAATTGTTGGCGAAATAGATGATGAGCACGACAAAGATGAAGATCAGCACATACGTGACAACGGCGAAGGTAAATTCACCGTCAGAGCGTTAACACCGATTGAAGAGTTTAATGAAACCCTCGGCACCAATTTCAGTGATGAGGAGTTCGACACTATAGGTGGATTGTTAATGCAACACATTGGACACATGCCGAAAAACGGTGAAACGGCCGATATCAACGGTTGTCACTTTCGCATCATGGTTGCTGATTCTCGAAGAATACATTTACTGCAGGTTGTGTTGCCAAACTGAATCTGTTTCAGAACTGCCCAAATTGCGTTTTAGCATCTTTTAGCACTTAGCTCTGCCATCACTCCTATGGACTCACGCAATCAGTCGCATCCTGTCCCGTTGCCACTTTTATTTCTGTTGTTGATCGGCGCCGGTGCTTTAATGGTGTTGAGCTTTGCACCGTATTCGTGGCACTGGTCTTTATCGTTTTTTCTCTTACTGGTTCTGTATCAATCGGTTCAGCATCTGACACCGAAGCAGGGGTTGGTTGCCGGATGGTGTTTTGGCTTTGGTTACTTCGGTCTCTCTGTTAGTTGGGTATACAACAGCATTCATATGTTTGGTTCGGCAACGGCGCCGCTGGCCGCCGCAGTCACTTTGTTGTTTGTACTGGTTATGACCGTGTTTCCAGCGTTGACAGTCTGGGCTTATTTGCGTTTGCGAAATAATCTACACTGGTCTGCACATGCACTGTTATTTGCAAGCCTTTGGGTGTTGGCTGAGCTTGCGCGCGGCAAAATCATGGGTGGTTTTCCGTGGGCGCTGATTGGTTACAGTCAGACAACTGACCTGTTCGGTGCGCTGGCTCCATGGGTAGGCGTGTACGGTATCGGCTTTGTCATCGCGTTCTTGCCTAATCTGCTGGTCGATCTGATCAGACATCAACGGCACGGTCTTGCGCGTCGCGCTGCGGCCGTTGCAGGCGCTCTGGTGATTGGCGTTGCAAGTCTGTTCGGGTTGAGCGCACTTGAAAAAGTGCAAGTATCGGATGTTAAGGGAACCAGTTTAAACGTGCGTCTGGTCCAGGCCAATATTCCCCAGGAGCTCAAGTTCAGTCGTGAACGCCTGGAAAGCTCACTACAGCAGTACACCACATTGTCTGTTCAGGACTTGCCAGAAACGGATGTAATCATCTGGCCGGAAACAGCCATACCAACTTACTTTGCTAACGTCGAACCGGTGATTGCACCGTTTGCCGAGCAATTGCTGGAGCAGGGTGTTGAGGTACTCGCCGGTGGATTTCATCGCGACGAAAATTTTTCATACAACAGTTTAAGACAGCTTGGTGGTGACAAAGCGCTGTACTCGAAAAGGCATCTTGTGCCATTCGGTGAATACATGCCGTTTCGTTTTTTTCTGAACTGGCTGGCCGCTTATATAGAAATACCGATGTCAGATCTTGGTAAGGGCACAGGCCCTAACGTGCCGATGGTGTTAAAAGGTGAACCGCTGGGTTTATCGATCTGTTATGAAGATGTGTTTGGTGAAGAGATGCGCGAACTCATACCCGATGCCACTGTATTGGTTAACGTATCCAACGATGCCTGGTTTGGCGAAAGAGTTGCGCCATACCAACATCAGCAAAAGGCGCAAATGCGTGCACGTGAACTTCAACGGCCACTCATTCGCGTCACCAACACGGGTGTTTCATCAGTTATTGATTACAAAGGCCAGTTACAAGGATCGATCGAACACAGCACGCAGGGTTTTCTGGACACGACCGTGTACCCGCGAATCGGTACCAGCTTGTACGCTAGAAGTGGAAACTGGCCGGTTTTTATATTGGCAATGTTGGTGTTTACGCTGTCTCTTGCTTTGCGCGCCTGTCGACGTTAGGCATTGTGGTACGTTTAATTTTGTATTTCTCTATGGCGTGAACAAGGCAAACTCGCTGGACAAGCGCACCGCGGGTTTGTATAGTATTGGTTCGACTTAAGCTTGTTGGGAGAGCCCGTCGGTCAAAGCGACTGTACGGCGCCGAAGGCGCAACCGCCCGGAAACGCTCAGGCAAACGGACCATCAAAGCCAGTCGACTCTGGAGAGAGGCTTGGCTCGCGCCAATCCCGCCCAAGGGGAAAGAGTGCATCCTACCTACGCACTTCAATCTCTCAGGTTCCCGGACAGAGGGGCTGCGATGCAAACGCATCGTAACTTACTGGTTCTCGATAACGTCGTCGCTGTTGCGCTCGTTACATCGGGAACACTGGGAATAGCCTGAGCCATGAGCAAGCAAACTCCGTTTTATCAATCACACCATGACGCGGGCGCCAAGATCGTCGACTTTCATGGTTGGCAGCTTCCAATTCACTATGGTTCGCAAATCGAAGAGCACCACAGCGTGAGAAACGCTGCAGGCTTGTTCGATGTATCGCACATGTGTGTGGTCGACATCGTTGGTAACGACGCGCAACCCTGGTTACAGATGCTGCTGACGAATGACGTTGGTAAGTTGCAGCCCTTTCAGGCGCTGTACAGCTGTATGTGCAACGAACAGGGTGGGGTAATCGATGACCTGATCGTGTACAAAGTGTCCGATATACGGTTTCGACTCGTGGTAAATGCCGGTACACGCGAAAAAGACCTTGCATGGATGAAGCAGCATCGCTCCGGTGATATCGATATAAACGTGCCGAATAACCTGTGCATGTTAGCTGTACAAGGTCCGGATGCGCCCAACAAGACTGCCGTTGCGCTGGACTCAATGGGGCAGAACATCGATGTGCATGCACTGACCCGTTTCTCAGCAGTAGAACAATCAGACTGGTTTGTTGGTCGCACTGGTTATACCGGCGAGGATGGTTTTGAACTGATCTTTCCGGCAGAGCTTGCACCGATTTTTTTTAATGCTTTGCTGGATGCTGGTGTAAAGCCTTGTGGTTTGGGGGCACGCGATACACTTCGACTCGAGGCTGGTATGTGTTTGTATGGTCAGGATCTCGACGAAGATCATTCACCTGTGCAGTCCGGTATTGGCTGGGCGGTTGATGTTCGTGATGCCAACAGGCAGTTTATTGGCCGGGATGTCCTCTATGAACAAAAAGCCACTGGCACCGAGGTGCATCAGGTCGCTTTGGTTCTGAACCAACGCGGCGTTATGCGAGCTGGACAGGAAGTGCAGGCAACCGGCAATCGGGTGGGTGTGGTTACATCGGGTGGATTCAGTCCCAGCCTGCAAAAATCCATCGCGCTGGCGCGAGTCAACAAACCGTTGAAGTCCGGTTGCGACGTTATTATTCGTGACAAGCCTTGCGCTGCAAATGTGGTGAAACTACCTTTTACTCAGTATCAATAATGTCGAGTGTGTTGTATCGCTTGCACAACACTTCGTTAGCATTGCGCGATTTATAATTTGAAAACTTTGTGACCAACAACTGGAGAGATCAATGGAAATTCCTGGTGAACTGCGACTTGTAGCGACTCATGAATGGGTTCGAATCAACGATGATGGCACGATAACCGTGGGTATAACAGAGCATGCACAGGAACAGCTGGGCGATCTGGTTTTCGTCGAAACACCCGAAATAGACATGGAGTGCAAAGCTGAGCAACCCGTCGCGGTGGTGGAATCGGTAAAGGCTGCATCCGATTTGTATGCGCCGGTAGCTGGAAACATCATCGACACCAATGCCGATCTGGCTGACAGTCCGGAACTGATAAACGACAGCCCGTACGAGAATGGCTGGATTTTTAAAATGCAGCCAGATGATGTCAGCGATGTTGAAAACCTGATGGATCCCGATGACTACAGCGCCATGGTGGAAGCAGGTGACTAAACAAGGCACGACGCCTTTCAAAGTACGCACCACTATTTGTAGCGCGTGCATTGCAGCTAATTGAACGGGAAAATCAAATGGGCAAGTTGGAATTTAGCAGTGATTTTGTCAAACGGCATGTTGGTTCTGATGAACAACAGATCGAGTCTATGCTTAAAACGCTTGGCGAACCTTCGCTGCAAAGCCTGATTCAGAAAATTGTCCCGAAAGATATCTTGATCGATCGAGAGCTGTCGCTGGACGATGGCGTAAACGAAGCAGAGGCGCTTGCAGAAATCCGCGAACTTGCATCCGGCAATCAAGTGCTCACAAGTTTGATCGGTATGGGGTATCACAACTGCCATACGCCATCGGTTATAAAACGCAATGTTATTGAAAACCCTTCCTGGTATACCGCCTATACGCCTTATCAACCTGAGATTGCACAAGGACGTCTTGAGGCCTTATTCAATTTTCAAACACTGATTACCGAGCTAACGGCACTGCCAATTGCTAATGCATCCTTGCTTGACGAAGCAACGGCTGCAGCTGAAGCTATGGCCATGGCGCACCGTTCATTTCGTGGCAAAAAGTCGATAATGCTGGTTGCTGGTGATTGCCATCCGCAAACACTGGATGTGTTGCAAACACGCGCCGCGCCTTTAGGCATTGAATTACGTGTTGAGTCACCCGAGCACTTGCACGAGCCGTTAGCTGCATTGGGTGACAAAGTGTTTGCCGCTCTTGTGCAATACCCCGGAACGCAGGGCGATATTCCAGATCTGACTCCAATGGCAGAGGCTGCACACAAGCAGGGCGCTTTGCTGCTGGTTGCGGCAGACCCGCTATCGCTGTTATTGCTAAAGGCGCCGGGCGAGTGTGGTGCCGACATTGTGGTTGGCAGTATGCAACGCTTTGGTGTTCCCATGGGTTTTGGTGGACCACACGCGGCTTACATGGCAACCACGGAAAAACTCAAGCGCACTATACCGGGCAGGCTGGTCGGTCAATCGATAACCTCATCGGGCGAATCAGCTTATCGGCTGGCGCTGCAAACCAGAGAGCAACACATTCGACGAGAGATGGCAACGTCGAACATTTGTACTGCACAAGCGTTGCTAGCCATTGTTGCCACCTTTTATGCCTGTTACCACGGACCACAAGGTTTGCGTGCCATTGCAAGTCGGGTACGAACCGCTGCTGATACAGTTGCAAGCACCCTGAAATCCCACGGTGTTTCGATTCTCAATGAGCAGTGGTTTGATACCTTGCATGTATCGGTTGCGAATGCAGATCTGTGTTTAAACGACGCGGTGCAGCGCGGTTATAACCTGCGTAAACTTAACGACACGCATATCGCATTTTCATTTGATGAAACGACTACCGACGCAGACATGCTGGTTGTTTGCGAGTTGGTGTGTGCGCATCAGGCCAAACCTTCCGAAAACCCCATTCGCTTAAGCGCGGCTGCTCTGCGAGACGAAACCTTAGACAGACCGTTAACGTATTTATCGCAAGCCTGTTTCAACGATTACCACTCCGAAACAGACATGATGCGTTACCTTCGCCAACTCGCGGCTAAGGATATTGCGCTCGATCGTGCCATGATTCCGCTGGGTTCTTGCACGATGAAACTCAATGCGGCATCCGAGATGACGCCGATCACCTGGCCCGAGTTCAGTGATATCCATCCGTTTGCACCTAAAGAGCAAACGCAAGGTTATCGAGACATGATCAGCGATATTGAACGCATGCTGTGCGAATGCACCGGCTACGATGCCATGTCCCTGCAACCTAATGCCGGTAGCCAGGGTGAATACGCAGGCTTGCTGGCCATCAAGCGCTATCACGAAAGTCGGGGCGACACGGGACGAACCAAATGTCTGATACCCAGCTCTGCTCACGGGACAAACCCTGCCAGCGCTCAAATGGCTGGACTCGATGTTGTACTGGTCGGTTGTGATGAAGACGGCAATGTCAATATCGATGATTTAAAACACAAAATAGAACTGCATTCGGGTGAGGTGGCGGCCATTATGATCACCTACCCATCGACGCATGGTGTGTTTGAAACTGATGTCAAAGCGATTTGCGATTGTGTGCATGCAGCCGGCGGACAGGTGTACATCGATGGTGCAAACCTGAATGCCATGGTGGGTGTTGCCATGCCCGGTGAATTCGGCGGTGATGTATCGCACCTTAATTTACACAAAACGTTCTGCATACCGCATGGCGGTGGTGGACCGGGAGTGGGTCCAATCGGCGTTGGAGAACATTTGCGACCATTTCTGCCTGGGCATCGTGAATTTGATGACACAACCGGTGTTGTCAGTGCTGCACCCTGGGGCAGTGCGATGATTCTGCCGATCACTTGGATGTATATTCGAATGATGGGTAGATCGGGTTTGCGACACGCCACGGAAGTTGCCATGTTGCAAGCAAACTATATTGCCCATCGATTGGGTGGACACTTCCCGATACTGTATCGAGGCCACAACGGGTATGTGGCACACGAATGTATTCTGGATACGCGTGCACTAAAAAAAGAGGCTGGCATCAGCGTGGATGATCTTGCCAAACGACTAATGGACTATGGCTTTCATGCACCAACCATGTCTTTCCCTGTAGCGGGTACCTTAATGGTTGAACCGACCGAGAGTGAATCAAAAGTTGAACTTGATCGCTTTATCGATGCCATGCTGTCGATACATGCGGAAATAGAAAAGGTTCGCACTGGTGTGTGGCCGGCTGATAATAATCCGCTGGTGAACGCACCGCATACCGCTTTTACTTTGCTGGCTGATAACTGGCAACGACCATACAGCCGTCACACCGCGGCCTATCCGGCAGGCGCTTTGCCCGATGCTGACAAGTACTGGCCTCCGGTTACGCGAATAGACAATGTGTACGGTGACAAGCATCTGATTTGCTCTTGTCCTCCACTGAGTAGTTATGAACAATCGGATGAAACAACGTCGGCCCACGGGGCAGGCGCTGGTTCGTAGAATTTGTGGGCTGGTTGGTAACCCTTTGTAACTTCACGCTGCCCGTTCAGATAGCGTTCAGTTTGGCGCTGTAGGCTGTGTCTCAACATAGTCGATTAGCCCAAAAAGGAGTCACCATGCGCTACTTAGTATTGATCACCACGTTTTTTCTTTCTCTGGCATCTTCAACGGGTGTGCCAGCCAGCAGCTACATCACGCTTGAAGGTACATCTGTTACCGTGCAGGACAATCTGGACAGTGAACTCAATCCAATGGGTTTGAGATTCCGTGTGGGCATGCCGTTAGCTGACAATTTGGACATAGAAGCCCATTTCGGTTTTGGCGGGGATGACCGCGATTCCGCTTATGACGAGTTTAATGCAACCTACGGTGGTCTGTTCCTGAAGGGTTATGTTCCAATTGGATTTAACAGTGCGTTTTATGCCTTGGGCGGTTACAGCGGTGTTGCGCTATCGCAAACGGTCAACGGTAATGAGTTTACTGATAAGCGCTATGGATTTTCATATGGTGCTGGACTGGAAACCAAAATCAGTGAGCGAACCGATTTAACCGCTGACTATATGCGCTATGTTCGAGATGAAGGCTTGTTCAAGGATATTTCAGCGATTAGTTTTGGTATCAAGTTTTACTTCTAAAGCGCCAGTGCATGTTTGTTCAGCACCTCGAAGTGCGGCATGCAGGCGTCGGCTAAGGCTTGTTGATCAGCGTCAAGTGCTGGAAGTTCGGTTCTTGGAGCGCCAAAGCCGGTACTGGATTTAACGGAATCGTACCAATGCTCATGCCAGACACCATCGCTGGGACGAGTACCGGCTGGCCACCTAAGCATGTTTTCCTGAAAGTCGATTGCCAGGTGGTTGCATATATAACGCAAGTACACTTCGGGCTTTTCCAGAAACCGACGACTGTCGATGACCAGCGGCGCTTTGCCGGGTAGTTCGCATGCTGCTTCATATAGAGTCTGCAGCTGCGTGTAACCGAGGTCTGCGGCAGTTGTTTGATTACGTTTTGCCGTGTAAGAGGCCACCATGTATCGCGGGTCTCTTATCAGGAACAGATTTTCAACCTCTGCGAGCCAATCAAGCGGAATGTGTTCAAGCATGTGCGTGCTTATGTGCTTGTGATAAAACAAGCCACTCTCCGGTCGGCATTGTACCTGCCGGATAATGGAGTTCAGATCGGTATTGGTGTTTTCAAGAATCTTCTCGCGCATTGGATGCTCAATGCCCGTGTGTTCAAGAAAGTACCCGTAGAACGGCTCATCAATGACTTCGCAATCGGTCCTGTTCTCCCATGCGCGCATCATTGCCGTGGATATATTCCGCGGGCCGGACCACATGGCGATAATTTTCCCCACGGACTTAATCAGGCGTTCTGTGCAATATGCGCAAATGCTTTATCTGCGGCTGAAATTGTTTTTTCTATATCAGCTGCTGTGTGTGCCGCACTGATAAACCCGGCTTCAAACGCCGATGGCGCAAGATAGATGTGCTGATCAAGCATTTGATGAAAAAACGTTTTGAAGTGTTCGCCATTACATGCCATCACGTCATTAAAGCTTGATACTTTTTCCGCTTCACTAAAAAAGAACCCGAACATGCCACCGGCATAAGCAGAACAGAACGGAACACCGTGTGAGCTGGCGGCTTTTTTCATGCCATCAAGCAGTGCTGCACTCGACTTTTCCAGCTGCTCGTGAAAACCGTTTTCCGATAATAGTTTCAGGGTGGTGATACCGGCAGCCATGGCAA
The DNA here is from genome assembly GCA_937981955.1 of uncultured Granulosicoccaceae bacterium. Classification (GTDB taxonomy): domain Bacteria; phylum Pseudomonadota; class Gammaproteobacteria; order Granulosicoccales; family Granulosicoccaceae; genus Granulosicoccus. Next base: position 1,043 of record CALJNA010000105.1, on the reverse strand, counting down.
TAGGATTACCGGAGAGTGTACCTGCCTGGTACACCGCACCGACTGGAGCAATATGATCCATGATGTCGCGTCGACCACCAAAAGCACCGACTGGCATGCCGCCGCCAATCACTTTTCCCAGCGTGGTTAAGTCTGGAGTAATGTTGTAACGTTCCTGCGCTCCACCGAGTGCAACACGAAAACCTGTCATGACTTCATCAAAGATCAGTACCGTGCCGTGCTTCGTACAAAGTTCTCGCATTGCTTCGAGAAAACCCGGCAACGGCTCAACAAAATTCATGTTGCCTGCAATGGGTTCCAGAATGATGCAGGCAATGGAATCACCTTTGCCGTCGAACAACTTATGCATTGCATCGATATCGTTGAACGGTAAGGTCAGCGTGTGTTGTGCAAACGCCGCCGGCACACCGGGAGAGTTCGGTACGCCGAGTGTTAAAGCGCCGGAACCCGCTTTTACCAACAGCGAATCTGAATGGCCGTGGTAGTTTCCTTCGAACTTTACTATGTCGTCGCGACCGGTAAATCCGCGCGCAAGTCGAATAGCACTCATGGTTGCTTCCGTACCAGAGCTGCACATGCGAACCGAATCGATTGACGGGACTATCTTACAGATCAGTTCTGCCATCTCAGTTTCAAGTTCGGTTGGTGCACCAAAACTCAAACCACTGCCCGCCGCTTTTTGCACGGCGGCAATAACATCCGGATGAGCATGTCCAAGCAGCATCGGACCCCATGAACCCACGTAGTCGATGTATTGCTGTCCATCGGAATCGGTTACATAGGCTCCGCTGGCCGAGGCGATAAACCGGGGTGTTCCACCGACGCTGCCAAAGGCGCGCACCGGCGAGTTAACACCACCTGGAATCACCTGACGGGCGCGTTCAAAAAGGGCATCTGCTGTGTTCAATGTCATCTTCCACTGTAATTTCGACTCAAGTTACCACGCCGGGATGCGTTTTTGGGCCGAAGTGTGCAGGGCATTGTCAGCTACAATTAATCCGTCGGGCTGGGTGGCCCCACAATGACTGTGAGCAGGTGCGAAC
>CALJNA010000104.1 GCA_937981955.1 uncultured Granulosicoccaceae bacterium | reverse complement strand
ATCGACGTGCGGATAGCCCATAGGGGTCCAACAGCGATAATCGCTGTAATTAGAGACCGAATATACGTGAGCAGTCGTACCTTTCTGGCATCATCATTTGCTTGCAAAAGAGGAGGAGTCCATATACGCAGCGGGGGCAGTCGGGGTTCATATCCTTTGAACCTTATCTTGTTTAGAGTTACTGACTATATCTCAAAAAATGTATCAGCACCCATGTCGGCCAGTTAGTACGCGTTACGATGAGCCCACCCCTTCACAGCAGTTAAAGCAATAATCTTGATATCAAGCCAAAGAGTCCAGTTTCGGATGTAATGACGATCATGCTCAACGCGAGCAATCATATCTTCAATACGGACAGTTTCTCCTCGCAGCCCATGAATTTGCGCCCATCCGGTTAATCCGGGTTTCACTGCATAGCGGGAATTAATCGCTGGAATAAATCGTTGGAAGTGCTCATCGAGTGGTGCTGGATGGGGCCTTGGCCCAACCAATGACATAGTGCCCTGCATTACATTGAACAATTGTGGAAGTTCATCGAGACTGGTTTTACGCAGGAATGCTCCCACCCGAGTCACACGTGGATCATCTTTCTGAGTTTGTTTGAACGATTTCGCCGTGGGTTTCGGTGTACTGAAATTCTGGTACATGGTGCGAAACTTATATACTTTTATGCTTTGCTGGTTTCTACCTTGTCGATGCTGATAGAACAATGCCGGCCCGGTACTGTCTAGCTTGATCACAATTGACACTATCGCGAACAACGGCATTAGTACCAGAAGTGCAACACCCCCAATAACAAAATCACACAAGCGCTTGATCGCCGCATCAAAGCCAACAATGGGCTCTTCGGGGACGATCTCGGTAAACACGCGCGTGTGCAAAACCTCAATCGGTCGCTGACCAAGATTACGGACCGCTGTGTCTGTCGACCTTGGCAGTTCAACTATTTTCTTATTTTTTTTCTCTACAGGTCTTACAATGGACACACGTGCCTCCAAGCTCGATATAGCATTTCTTCTCTTTCGAAGAAGCGAACCATTGTTTGTAGTATGGATTGAGTTGATCTGTGAAATTTAGCGGCTGATACTGAGCGCCAATCAACGAGTTGTAACCTTTGTTAGCGCTCATTGCGCATAATGTCTGAAATGATTCAGATTTACCTTTGGTTCATTACAAATGGACCACGCTATTCATTATTGAGCAACTCATTAACACCGCGCGCATTGGATGCCACTGAATTGGCATCATAATCCTGGCATTAAATGCGAACGAAGATTTGCGACGTTTATTTCGATCACCTTGATAATAGTTTGCCCATACCGATTCACCATTCAAGATCGGTGTGGGCAAACATTTACTCACGGCGCAAGCCACTACACAGCCTTAAATTAGCTCGCTATTGCATCAACAACTTCAATTGAAGGTTTGTGGTTAGCATTTTTCCAATTAACCTTAGGCGCAATGCAAGATTTATCAATTCTGTCCAGATGCTTGTATACCGAATTCTGTATTTCATCCAGCAGATTGTCATCCAGCGTGCTAAGTCGCTCTAACCCGAGTTGCTTGAATTTGGTATGCTCCAGCTCGTACCGATGCTCCTCTGCTTCTTCACGCGGATTGGGGACATGATTAATGGTGCCATTCATGAGCTTCGCCACATAGTCGGCCACAGACTTTACCGTCCTTGTTTCGGATATCTGATGTATAACCTCAACTTCATTATCTATTGAAGCACCTGAATTAACCGCGGCTTCTATACAACGAACAGTATCCTGTATATGAATGAAGGCTCGCGTCTGCTCTCCTCTGCCGTATACAGAAATTGGCATTCCAGATTGCGACTGAACAACAAATCGGTTAAGTACGGTGCCGTAAATTTCATCATAGTCAAATCGATTGGATAGCTCGTCAGCAATTCCGGTCTCTTGAGTTTGAGTACCCCACACGATGCCTTGATAAAGGTCGGTGATATTAATCCCAAAATTCTGCGCATAGAAATTCAGCAGGGATGCAATATGCGATTTTGACAAATGGTATACCGAGGTAGGATTAAGCGGAATCTGACCCGCTATTGTGAATTTGTCATTCTGACTGTCAACGCCAGAAAGCGCTGTTTTTCCTTCAGGCATAACAAAATTTCGATCCTCATAACCGTATACACCGATTGAACCGAGATTCACAAGCCTGATAGCTTTGTTGTGATGTTCGATTGCTCGAAGAATATTATTGGTGGTTAAAACATTATTCGTTAGCGTGTAGTTTCCGGCTTCCACCGACATCATTGAATACGGAGCCGAACGCTGAGCCGCAAGATGAACGATACACGTTGGATCAAACACTGAAACCGTTTCTACCAACATGGCATAGTCATTTGCTATGTCCATATTTCTGAACGAGATTGTTTTTCCAGATATCTGACGCCATTTTTCTATTCGTTCATGAATGGAATAAATCTTGGTGAGTGACTCGTATTGCAACTCACGCGAGATAGACCTCCTGGACAAATTATCAATAATCAAAATATTATGTCCAAGATTGGACAAATGTAGCGCTGTAGGCCAACCACAGAATCCGTCACCACCTGCCACTATGATATTCATATCTTTTCTCTACATTGTTGAAGAATACAACCCGTGTAAAAAGTAACGTTATTTACGCAACAACCAAATTTAGGTTAGGCATAAATACGTGCGCGTTAACGTTTGCAAAACGTCAGAAAAATCTGCTTACTTAAAACTATGTTGAAATACTTGATACTGCTTACTTGTCTAATACAATCAACGCATCAGACAATATGCGGCACTAGACATTAGACCCGATGCAGCAATGAATAATATGCAGCGCCTGGCAACAGGCAGCGTAGTAGACAAACACGCAGCCCTATAATCTGTGAATATCGATGAAGTCAGGTTTGTTGCTTGCGCCCGAACAACCTTCCACTTTTAATAAGTAAACCCAACAGCAACCATGGCTCGATTAAGTACCTGTGGGCATACCGACGCGGACATGAAACCAGGCGCCATAACATTTCCAAACCAAACGGACCAAACCATCGAGGAGACATTTTTAATTCTCCAGCCATGTATTCAAGGCAGGCACCAACCGCAACCGTACAACGGTTCCCCAAAGCCTCGTGATTTTCCAAAATCCACTGCTCTTGTCTGCCCATACCCATCCCAACAATAACTATGTGAGGATCAAACGCAGCGATCTCGTCCAGTACCGCTTGATTCTCTAAACTGCCTTGTGTTGCATCAAAGAAACCATTCCTGCCTTTTATTGTTGCATCCGGTGCCAGATCGGAAAGGACATTCACAGCCCGTTCGTTAACATCATCACTGGATCCAATACAGTACATTCGCCAACGCTTCTTTGACGCAGCTTTCGCATAATCCGGCATCCAGTCATGTATAGCGGCTCTATGCTTCATCGTTGTGTGGCGCAGCCGATGCAGCCAGGCAAGATAGACAATCGGAAAACCGTCGATGTGAACCAGTGTCTGAGGTAGTTCATGCAAGCTTCGGTACGCCGTGTCTGTCAATGACACGTAGAGTCCGTGTAAATTTTGATGAGCAATAATCAACGGTTGAGCGCTGTTTATCGAAAGCGAAGTTGCTTCAATGATGTCTTGCGGTGTTGTTGGTGTTAGCCGCAACCCAAAGATTCTTCCTGTCTTTTCTTCGATCCAGTTGATAACCGACTGATCTTTGGTGGTGGAAGTCACAGATACTCCTCCGATTCAAGAAAACCATTCATCGCGAGCAGTGCTCGAGAAGTGCGCGACAAACAATGCGCGTTGAACTCGAAAAGTGTAGTCACGAATTTCTTGTTTGAAAGAAAGAATTGATAAATCTGCAGCAACACTTAGTGTTAAGTAACAGTGCGCTGCGTGTACTATTGGAGCATTGATTTATTACGCATTGTTATATTGCGCATTGATATTGCGCATTGATATTGCACATCGATATTGCGCATTGATATTGCACATTGATATTGCGCATTGATATAGCGCATTGATATAGCGGATTAATTTATTGCACATTGATATAGCGCATTAATTTATTTCGCTATGAGAACTGCAAGCGTGAACTGCAAACGAGAACTACAAACGAGAACTACAAACGAGAACTGCAAGCTATCCGTCAAACGCCAGTCGCATTGTTCGCAATAATAGTTTCTACAGTCGAAGATATTTAAAACCAGCGACAACCACTAAAGTGCGCAGTAGTTGCAGCTGTTTGCAAATAATTTTCAGGAAAGTTGCTGTTATCCATTTTAAGGTACGTTGCTATTACCCAAAACATTACTGAAATAAGTATTATTCGCACCGATTTCAGAATTGCATCCGCTGCCATTAACGAATATACCCCAGCTCAAGCTGTAGGAAATATTTGCGTGATCGATACTAACCTTCACATCGGAATCCGTCAGACAATTTACTTCAATGGCGCCCGTATTTGGTTCAGCCGCGCCAGCATAGTCTATCGTGATGTGTTCGATTGCTTTATCACCTCTTCCAGATAATAACAATCCGTCCCAGCTACCCTCTTCAAAGAAGCGTCCTCGCAATATGATGGGACTTTCTGCTGTGCCGATAGCGGTAAACGTGCCATCTACATCGATAACAGAACCCGACACCATTGAAGCTTCGGCTCCTGGTTCAATAGTGAGTGAACCTCGACGTATTTGAACACCGTTCCAACTGATCGGGATGCCAAGATTCGGAATGGTTATTTGCTCCTCGGTGTAGCTGTTTCTTGGGACATCAATTAAGTTTTGCTCATTGTCAATGTATTCATTGTTGCCCTTCAGAGCGAATAGTTGATCCAGAATGATGAAGCCGGCATCGTCATTTCCAGTAATGCGATTACCTTGAAATGAATCTAAGGTGAGTCCGTCACGGTTAAAACTAAATGCAGTCCCCTGATTAAACCGTATAAGAGAATTGTCAACACGCAGTCGCGCTGACCCTTGTATGACACCAATAGCTGATTGGGTGTCAGCACCACCAGCATATTGAACAACCGCCCCGCGAATCAGGTTATTCGCGCTGCGTGAATCCCTGAACTCTATGCCACCCCAATATCCGCGCACGGCAACTTCACCTGTTAGTATCACAGGCACCTCTGGTGTGCCATTGATGGTGAGCGTTGCATCTTTCGTGACAACAAGCTTTGCCATTGATCCAAATTTTAGGATCACTCCTTCCGTCAATGTCAGTGTCGTACCAGCAACCAGTGTTAATGTCTCGGGTATCGTGTAGCAACCAGTTTCAATAACAGTGGTGCCAATCGGCAATTGCGCACTTGAAAGTTGTTGATCACAATTTTGTGCATCGATATCCGGAATATTCCACTCGGTCAAAGGGGTGGCAACACCGTTTTCAGAGCCTTCTCTATCGGTAGCACGAACACACAAAACATCACTTGGCTCAGACACCACCCCAATCCCATTTACGGCCCTAACCTCATAACAGTAAGTTTCATTTTCCAACACCGCGGTGTCAGTTGCCGAGTTACTGGTTACACGTAGAAACGGTGTTTCGCTCACTGATTCTGGAGTCTCACCTCGATATAAATTAAAGCTGGCCACTTCCCCAATACTCGTTTGCACCCAGATCAATGTAATGGATGTATTTGAAACTGATAACTCTGCCAACAAGGAAGGAGCAGGAGGTGGAACATCGCTAACGCCTACTATTGGAGAGGCGATAACGGGCGCGGACGGACCCGATGTAGTTCCGGCATTGTCAATGGCAATGACTTCATACGAGTAAGGTTGTATTTCAGGCAGACCAGAATCGATATATACAGGGTAAGGCGTGGTATCAACAATCTCTCCATTACGAACGATTTGATACTGCAATACACCAACATCGTCTGTTGCTGGCTCCCACACCAGAATGATTTCATCTCGTGCACTTCCAAGTGCCCGAACACCGCCAGGTGTCGTCGGGGGCATTGTGCCATTGTCATTAAAATCGCTTTCTATCAACAATTGCGAATCAGTTTGACTTTGTGTTTTGCTATCCGGGTCAGTAATCAAAAAAGAAACTCGTCCATTTTTGATTAACACGGTGTTCTGCCTTAAAAACAGACCGATGCCCTGAGAGGCACCTGTATAATCGGCACTTATTGTGTCATCACCCATCACACCGTAGGACTCAAGCACGGGTTCGATTAGTTGAAATACACTGGCTACTGATGCTTCATACGCTGCCAGTTCAGGCAGGCGAGAGAATCTTCCTGATGCTGCAAACTCAGTATCAAGATCGAGTGACTGTCGCGCAAACCAATTTCGCAAACTCAAATCGCTAAACGCGTTGATATTGCGGGTTCCGTCACTATAAGCTATTCCGTACAAAACATTGCCCGCAACTGAGCTGGTAGCCATGACCCAGGGCCCTGTGCCAGAAAGCGAAGTTGTGCGAAATTTATTTTCCGAGTCTACAGCTAAGCGTGTCAGAGCTCCATCCGCCGATTTCACATCAACCGTGTCGTTGATGGCGACCGACGTATCACTAACCGTTCCCTGAAGAATGATACCAGTGCCAATAATCCCCCCCTCGTCAGGGTCGTTAGTATCAGAACATGCCGTTAATACCATTAGCATTGCAACGGCAACAATGGAAATCAAAGGTAATCTCTGTTTCTGCAAAAAGAACGAATCAATGTCCATATTTAGTTTCCTAATACCTCGGTGTATTTTATTTTTCATGGTTGTTGATCATCTTTTTGCGTCGCTGCTTCGCGTTTCGTCGCTGCTTCGCCTGTTGAAGCTCCTTCTGATATTTGATTTTCAAAGTAATACATACCAAAACCGACCCGTTTGAGGTCCTTGCTCTGCAGCTCGTCAGTTTGCCTTTTGGCACCGGCCAGTTTCACATTTAAAGTTTCGAGTAATTCCTGAGCCTTGGCCGCTATGGCTTCCTGTAATGGTTTGACTAATGAGGCATCCAAATGGGAGTAAACGACTTGCCGCTGAAAACGTTTTTGATCGACGCCAGCTTCCAGATTGTGTAAGGCGGTCTCATACAGATCAGATGTGCTCGTTGCTATAACTCTGATCTGCTCAAGATCATCCTGGTTGGGCACGTAAGCATAGTTGACCAGGGCGACTGTATTATCATCAGGCTGTTCGGTCACACCAACGCGATTCAGTTCATCGAGTATGGCCCCATAGGTTACGTCACCGCTATAACGTTTAACCAATGACACAAAACTGCCGTGTTCTTTTCCCTGTTTTTTTTGCTTGATCAAAAGCGTGAGCGGCAAGCCGTTTTCATCAATATAATCCGCATCATTTAGCCAGCCATGCACAACCCGCTGAGCTCGATTCGGACTTTGTTTCACAACTGAATCTTTCTGTTTAAGCGATTCTCTTAGTCGACCCACTTCTTTGCGGCTTAAACCGGTTAATACCGCCGCTCGAGACAGAGTCATTTCAACACCCGGGATGCTGTACTGCTCGTAGGCTACGTCGACGTAAGTCAGCCGCACCAACTCAGTAAATTCGGCGTTGGTCACTTCGTGCCTGAGGCAGATGCGAATCAGCGGCCGCAACATGGTCACCAAAGCACGCGCCAGCTTGATCTTGTATTGAGAATCCAATTAGTTTGGTCCTTAATTGGTATATTTATTTGACCTGCGTTTGGTCAAATCGAATACGAGCTAGTATGCAGGAAAACAGTCAAAAGGAAAATATTCTCATTGACATAATTTAAATTGCTCCGTAAAGTTCACATTGTCAGAATTCAAAGGGCATATTTTCCCTTTGAATATGCTGAAGAACCCGAATTCGAATTTGTCGGGACCCAGACGCAATAAGCCAATGAGCAGAGATACGGCCCAGAACCATGATTCTTCAAACGCGTAGCAGTAGTCGCCTCTGCACAGGTCGTCGGTTGCACCTCCTTCCAGGAGTCTTGCTAACCAACACCCATTACCTGATCAGGCGACAAGAAAAGGAGTTGCTGGTATGAGAAGCGCAATTGTCAGGATTTTCAATCCGATCGTCGCGATGACGCATGAAAAAGGTGTGACACTGGATGAGGTTGACGCTCCAGAAATAACACCGGAGCTGATCGAAAATTTCCGGAATCGTTTGACAGGCAATGACTACGAGTTTGTTGAGAACAAAAACGGCGTACTGGAATACAGACACACCGGAACAACGAACTGGAATCTTGAAGTGCTTATTTCCAAAAATGAAATAGCGTTTACATGCCCACCTAAGCAAACGTTTGTACTAACACTGTTATACGAAGCACTTCGTACGGCCTCTGAGCTGTGTGATCATGACAAATTAGCGATTTACCACTGTAACGGAAGAGGTTGGATTAACGCGGAGCACTTGATTGATAGCTAGACGCAATTACAGTACATATTTCCTGATCAGGTTAGCCATGCTGTTTGCACTGAGCACTGGTGGAAAAAGCGTTTGCAGTCTTCCATCCGGTCCCATTAAATAAAAGTAGGAAGAATGCGATACGACCGCGCTCGTGTTTACTTCCATCTCGAGCACAGACGGATTTTGTCCATAGGCTTTGTATACCTGTCTAAGTTGATCATGCGTACCCGTCAACCCTGTCAACTCTGAATGAAATTTCCCAAGACTGGATTGCAACTTGGCTGGCGTGTCATTTTTCGGATCGACAGTTATCACAAGCGGATGGAATTTATCCAGCGTGTCCCCAGAATCCTGTTGCAACATGTCCAACGCATCTGCAATGCGCTTCAGTGATAAGGAACACATTATCTGACAGTTGGTGTACCCAAAGAAAACCAGCATGTGTTTACCTGAATACGTTTTTTCAGTTACGGACTGCCCTGAATGATCAACCAATGAGAATGGACCCCCAAGGTTTGCGATATTATCAGGAAGGCTGGTAGCCTGAGTACTCAGCTTTTCGCTGGCATCCGGTTTTAGTGATATGCCAGCGGCTTCGTGATTTTCATTGCCATGTGCATGCAAGTCTGATGGAGAGACAAAAGTTGCACTCACCATTGCAATGGTCATTACCAGAGCATGGGCTTTTGTCATCTTTTTCATAACAGAGCGCTTGCGGTTTGCGAAATTATTTGAAGTAGTCATTATCGGCATCGGTACCCAGCCCGAGCCTGCCATCGCGTTCAATAATGGCCTTGACACGAGGATCATGATATTGCCAATCTTCTGCTAATGATCGGGACTGGCCAGTACGATTGGACCACGCTTGAAGGTAGTTAGTGGTCTGTTTCCATTGCCCGCCAGGTTCACGAATATTCTGAGCTTGAAAAAATCGTATTCCTTTGTTCTCAGTAAATAATCCGTTCACCTCCACCAGTTCGCCACAAAATGGCCAAAGCTCATCCGCCGCACCGGAGTAGTTAGTCAGATTTTTAGATATGAGGACGGTACCAAGACTTTCAGTTTTTATCGCGAGCTGTCTTTTACCTTCACCACAATTTTCTGCACAGTTGCCGTTTAACTCACACAACACATCGACAACCGTTCCAGACAAAGCACTTTCTTCAGCATTGGTCACAGGCCAGGCTGCAACCTCACCAACCGATGTGGCACAGCCATTGAGCAGGAATAGCGAACCAAGCACTGTTGCCAACGCGGTAAATCTATTCAATTGACCCCTTACCGATTGATCGCAGTCCTGATTGCGGCTATCACCCCTTTCAAGACTGTTCATTCCAGATTCCATACATTGATTTATGTTGGCGATACTCATGGTCTGGCTTGACCCGGAACGATGCCATACTTTTCATGAGTAAGATTGATTATTCCCTGATCGGAAACAACTTCATCTATGTTTAGGTAAGTCAAACCATCAAGCTCAAACGCAGTGCCCTTAACCGTCAGTTCACGACTTTGCAATGCAAGTAACTTTTCATTTGCAACACTGGTATCGTCACCTTCGAACGAGAGAATCATGTATACCTTGCCGTCCTCCTTGTCTAACAAGCCTACCGGTATACCACCTGCAGCGCACCACACGGCACAAACATGGTGTGCACTTCCTGTCACCACTTCAGAAGACCCCATAATTTGAGATACATAACACCAGGTATCTATCATTTCACCTGTAACCGTAATTTCACTTGCTTCTGCAGCAATACTTTGCGTTGCAAAAAAAGTGGATAGAAACATCGCTTTTAGTAACGTGCGTCTAAATGGGTTAATAAAAAAGTCACTACAGATTTTTATCAAATAGATTTTCATGCGAGCTAATGTACCCATTGCTTCTGCGGAGTGTATCGAGTTGATACTCAAAATCACAAGTATTCTCTCGTTTGGAACTAGCGAACAACGTCAACATCTTAATGAATGAATCACATCAAAGATTATCATAATCAGAAACGCGAAACACTAACCTGAAAGCCCACTGCATTGCGGGACAAATCAGTTGCGCTGATCACGTCTGTCAATTACTCTGCCAATAATCATAGACACCTTCTCTGGCAAGCGAGTGTCAATTAATCACGAAAAAACCGTTCCTGCCACATCGGAGAGCACCTAATGCTACGCAATATCGACCCTATTCTTTCACCTGAACTACTTTATGCGCTGCGCGCTATGGGACATGGCGACGAAATTGCTCTGGTCGATTCGAACTTCCCGGCAGAATCAATTGGTCCCAGCTGTATTCGTGCTGATGGTTCCACCAACAGCCAAATACTCAAAGCGGTGTTAACCCTAATGCCATTGGATACCTTCGTATCCGCCCCGGCTCATTGCATGCAAGTGGTCGACGATCCGCAAGCAGTGCCTGACGCTGTGAAGGATTTTCAAGTGATCATTAATGAAACAGCCGATGAGCCAAGAGATATTCAGTCACTTGAGCGTTTTGCATTCTATGAACGCGCCGCCAAAGCATTTGCGGTGGTACAAACTGGTGAGCGACGGCTCTACGGGAATATTATTTTGACAAAAGGTGTTATTAAGTGAACGTTGATGCACATCAACACTTCTGGCAACCGGCCAGAGGAGACTACGGATGGATGCCCGAAAACGATACCGTTCTCAGCCGCCCCTATTTTCCAGTAAATTTAGGTAGCGCTCTCATCTCAGCAGGTGTTTCAAAAACAGTTCTGGTACAAGCTGCACCCAGTGTAGAAGAAACCGAATACTTGCTGGGCATTGCCGATGCAACAGAACACGTTGCAAAGGTTGTCGGATGGATTAATTTTGAAGATCCTTCACACCATAAGCATCTTCAGCGCTTTGCAGCCCACCCCAAGTTTGCCGGTGTCAGGCCAATGATTCAGGATCTGGAAGATGATAACTGGATGCTTCGAGATGAAGTGCAATGGGCCTATCAAGCCATCATCGATCTTGATCTGACGTTCGACTGCCTTGGATTCCCGCGACACCTAAAGAACTTTCATACCTTGCTTCGTAGATACCCTACTATGAGAGCGGTCATTGATCATTGCATGAAGCCTCAGTTTCGGGAGCATAGTGATGACAACTTCGAATATTGGGCAAACGGCATGGCAGCGTTAGCAGCAGATACCACTGCATTTTGCAAACTTTCCGGACTGGTAACCGAAGCTGATTCGGACTGGTCAGTGTCAGCACTAAGGCCATACACCGATCAAGTGTTAAATGTATTCGGTGCCAGTCGAATCATGTGGGGATCAGACTGGCCTGTCGTGCGGTTGAAGTGTGAGTACGATAACTGGTTTAGTCTGGCGCAAGAACTGACGAGCGAGCTCTCAGCTGAAGATAGCACGCGCGTGTTTTCAGGTAGCGCGACGGACTTCTATCGAATCACATAGCCAGAAGAGCATCAAATCGGACGAATAATATGAAAAAAGTACGGCTTGGAACAACTGGTTTGTCGGTAACACCGTTGTGCTTTGGGACCTCGGGGCTTGGAAATATGCCTGACACCTATGGTTACGAGGTCGACGAAGCTCGAGCACGCACCACACTACAAGCTATTTTCGATAGCCCGGTTAATTTTCTGGATACCTCAAACAACTATGGTTCTGGCCGCAGCGAACAACGCATTGGCGATGCAATACGGGAGCGAGGTGGCTTACCGAACGGTTTCGTCTTGTCCACTAAAGTTGATCGTGATATGGAGACAGGCAGATTTGATGCGAGTCGGGTTAGACAATCATTGGAAGAGAGCCTGAATAAACTAGGCATCGACACAGTACCGCTGCTGCATTTACACGACCCTGAACATGCAAGAGATATTAACGAGATAACCGGAACCGGCGGTGCGCTTGACGAGCTGTTCCGTCTTAAAGAAGAAGGCATTGCCCAATCGATCGGGCTGGCAATGGGACGGCTGGATGTCATGTTCCCTATTCTTCGTGAAAGAGAATTTGACGCACTGATAAGTCACAATCGCTATACCTTGTTGAATCGATCGGCCAATGAAATGTTTGACCACGCCGCAAGTCGCAATATTGCCATCTTGAATGCTGCGCCATTCGCCGGAGGTGTTCTGGCCAAAGGCAGTGAAGTAATGCCTAGAGTGACCTATCAACTCGCAGACGAGAAAAAACTCGCACCCGTTCGCACCATTGAATCTATCTGCGCAAAACATAGTGTCGCGCCGGGTGCTGTCGCACTTCAGTTTTCAATGATGCGAAAAAACATGACATCGACTATTGTAGGGATTACAAAACCCGAACGCATTGAACAAACCATTGTGTGGGCGAACGCAGATATTCCTAAGGCCGTGTGGGATGAAATTGAAGAAATCGGGCATGAGACACGCGACCCTGAAGCAGATAGAGAGTACAAGCCGGGGTAGTTCGTTAGTCTGTCATAGCGCTCTCTTACGATACGGTCCTTGAAAAGTACATTACGTGAAAAAAGTGCCAGCTATGAGGACTCACTGCTTACCAGGATTATGACCATACCAGCGACTGCATCGGCAGGTGCATCGCTTATATCAATACGTTTCCCGACAATCTGTACCGTCTTCATCTGTCCAACACGATCGGTTGCAAAACCTTTGGCTCGAACCAGTTGCGGATACTGTTTTACTAATTCACTTGCGAATAAATCCACATCCACACCCGATGGCATATCAAGCTGACGAGTTTCAAATTTCAAGTCATGCTGGTACGGACCGTCTCTTTGCCCGCGATCGATTGCTCCAAAATTCTGTAAAAGAATGCCTGGCGGAATATTGGAATGCACCGACTTAATTATTTGTGTATTGGGTATCTGGTTCATTAGCCAGTCTCGCAGTTCAGGCATTTCCGACTTGGCGACCAGATCAGATTTGTTCAGTATGACAAGGTCTGCATCGGCTAATTGTCGCTCGATGGTATCGCGCAAGTATTTGTCGTTTGCGGTATCGCGCACTGTTTCCGCATCGACCAACACCACGACACCGTGGAGTTTAAAATTCGAAAGTAAAGAAATGGTACTGGAGATAGCTCCCGGTAAGGCCACACCACTGGTTTCAAGTATGACGTTGTCAGGTGGTGGGTCCAATTCACTCATCCTAGTCATGGCAGCCATCAGATCACTGCCGTAACTACAACAAACGCAACCACCCGCGAGTGAGATGATGTCATCACCAGTGGCCTCAATGAGACTTTCGTCAATTGGTAGTTCACCAAAATCATTCACCATAATGGCAAGACGCGCACCGCCCGCGTGGCGCAGCAGATGATTTACCAGGGTGGTTTTTCCTGAACCGAGGTATCCGCCGATAACCGTTACCGGGATGGTCTTTAGCACAATTTCATACGCGTTCCGGCCACATCGAAAAGCGCACCAGGCTTAATCTGCGCCTTGTGACGCTTTCCTGCTATATCGACATCAACGTGATCATCACCCACCGGGCCGAAAGCCATCTGCGCAAGTGCGATGGGCCGACCAACCCGATACCCAAACGAACAAGAAGTGGTTTTGCCGATGACTTCATCCCGATAAATCACGGGCTCATGCCCCAGTGGCACGACCGATTCATCAACGAATGTGAGAGACACTATCTGTTGAGTTGGACTCTGTTTCATATGATTCAGCATCGCATCGTACCCGATGAACCCACCAGCTTGTCGGGTGAAAGCTTCCAGTCCAACATCATAAGGTGATACATCAGAGTCCAGTTCATGACCCATTGCACGAAATCCTTTTTCTATTCGCATAGATGTTTGTGCAAACAGCCCGGCCGGTTTCGCGCCAGCATCTTTAAAAATCCGATACAACTTTTCAACATTCTCTGTTTTGCAGGTAATCTCCCATCCGGATTCACCCACATAGGATATGCGTGCGGCGATAACATTGATACCGCCAATGACAGTTTCCGCGTGTTTGAAATACGCGATGTCATTTAGATGCGATTGTATTTCGGCGGCGATCGTCTTGGTTGCCGGCCCCATTAACGCCAACGTTGCAAATCTGTGTGATACATCGACGATATCAACGTTATAATTTCTTCCAGACAAGCCAGTCTTTGCTGCTCGGGCAAACCAGGCCATATCCTTTTTGATCGAAGCTGTGCCAACAAAAAGTCGATAATGCTCTTCAGACAATCGTTGGATAGTAATATCACTTTCGAACGTGCCCCGCTCGTTAAGAACCGCGCTGTAGATAACCGAGCCCGGCGCGCGCGCCACATGTCCGGCACAAGTCTGCAAAAGAAACTTCTCTGCGTCGCTACCCAATACATCGATTTTGCCAAAAGAGGTCAAATCAAACACGGCCGCCTCGTTATGCGCAGCCAATACTTCTGATCGCACGTTTTCAAACCAGTCTGGTTTTCCAAAAGTGGGTCGAGGTGGCTTCAACGCATTAAAGTATAACGGGCGCTCCCAGCCGTAAAACTGACCGGTATAGGCCAGGTCTTTTTCAAAATCAGATTGCAGAGGCAGGCATTGTATATTTCTGGCGGTTTTAAGTTGCTTCGCCGGATACGCAATATCATAGTGTGTACCCAGAATCTCCGGTGCGCGAGCCATCAGATGATCGATAGAATTAAACACCGGTGCAAAACGCTTTGCGTCAGCGTCACTCAAATCGTAGGCTGTTGACCCGTGCACAATGCAATTGGCGAGATTCATACCGGCACCGCCACCGGATGCCAGCCCAACTGAATTCATGCCACACCCGAGAAACAAACCTTGAGTTTCAGCCGTTTCTCCAAGCATAAACGTACCGTCAGGTGTAAAACTCTCTGGACCATTTAAAAGCATTTTCACTTCTGCATGCTGGAGCACCGGCAAGCGATGAAGTGCGTTCTCCATCATGGGTTCAAAATGTTCCCAATCTTCAGGTAACAAACCGAATTCGAAGTTAGCATCCAATACACCGGGCTTGATGGGTTTTCCCATAGGTTCAAAGCACCCCACCAATAAACCACCCGAGTCATCGCGTATATATAAACTGGCGTCATGGTCAGAAAGTGTTGGCATATTTCCAACAATGCCGGGTATGGGTTTAGTCAGTAGATAAAAGTGCTCACAAGCCAACGCAGGAACTTGTGCACCAGCCATAGCGCCAATTTCTCTGGACCACAAGCCTGCACATAAAGCAATCGCATCGCATTTTATTGCGCCCTGCTCGGTTTCAACCGCACGCACAGCACCTTTTTCGGTGATAACACCTGTAACACCCGTATTTTCAAACAGTCTCGCTCCAGCTAATTTGGCGCCCTTAATCAATGCTGCGCAAACGTCGCTTGGCGATACACGTCCATCATCGGGGGACCAAACCGCTCCGATTACATCATCACTGTTCATCAATGGCCAACGTTCACGTGCTTCTCCAGCCGAGACCGATGTTGCGTTTATGCCATACGCTCGCGCTAATGCTTCCTGTCTTTTTATATGTATCAGTCTGTCCGGATTCGTGGCAATCGACAACGACCCTTTCTGTATCCAACCAACTGATTGCCCCGTCTCTTGTTCCAGTTGACTGTACAAATCAACTGAGTACTGAATCATGCGGGTCAGGTTGCGAGAGTGACGTAAGGCCCGAACTTGAGCAGCGGAGTGCCAGGTGGTGCCTGACGTTAGCTTGTTACGCTCTAGCAGAATCGCATCATTAACACCCAGCTTGGCCAGATGGTACAGCGTTGAACAACCCATGATGCCACCGCCAATGACCACCACGGATGCATGTGATGGCAATTCAGCTACCATTTTTGGTTGTCATTTGAAACCACAGAATATCGGGAAAGATAAACAAGGTTAAGATCAGAAAAAACTTACTGGTATCGAACTATTCATTGCGGGTACAAAAACCACCGGCATTCGATGCATCACAATGTTCCAGCCCAGTGACCAGAATGTTCAAGTCGCTCGTAGGTCCGTCAATTGTATTTAGATATTCATTGACCAAATCACCGACGCGGGGTTCCACTCCCTCATGATTATAAATATCAACACTGACAGCCAGCACGCCTATGCGCAAAGATTCTATAGTTGCTGCATCACCACAGATCGCATATTCAAACGGTAAACCCGAGAAAGCGAAATCTCGCTCGGCCAGAACGGTAGATGGTCCATCGAATAGAAACGTCGTGAGCTCCATCCGAACATGGGCTGCGTCGTTTGGAACGAAAGGTTCGTTCCAGGACGTATTTGAAAACTCTCTGCTGACAATACCCGACACAAAAACATCGCCGATGCACGAGGAGGAAAACTGAGCCATAACTTCCTCTCCGTTCTCACCCGCGCCGGGTTGATCAGAATTGGAATTGCCGCATGCTGCTAACAACAGAGTCAGGCCAACCAAGGATATTTGAGTTAAACGCATCTTTTGCCTACGTCTACACCAAAGAATCCAGAGCTTAGCACCGGATACCGATACAGGCAAAGAGTATGTGTTCTCTGCAGAGCCAGCATAAGACAGCCATCTGTATCAATAAAGTCCGACATCATTCGCAACTACGACTCTTTTTCCAATGCCTCGCGGTAATGCTGGAGGTTTTGCTGAAGCATGGTTTTGAATTCGTTCGTGTAGTACTCCACTGCTTCATCGTGCTTTTCATCGAAGCGCGACAGAGAGCCGGTTTTCTGTACGGTGACAAAAGCTGAAAAACGGGATGCGCCATACAGGAATGCAGAATTAACCGTTGCGGCCTCGGTATCGTTTAGTTGCCGGTTAGCCGTATCGATAAACCGGTCGGCCATTTTTCGAAAAATTCGGTTTGATTCAGATTCCGCGTTGTTGTCGGATTGGGACATGGTTGTTGAGATTCGCTTTTTGCAACAAGATAATGGCCATATTGACAACTTTATTCATTGTCGGCAAGGCATTGGACCAGAAGGATGAAGCAAAAAGTATGAGATTGCCGCCCGTAAAGGGTAAGCTGACACAGATCTGATGGAGTCATGGTTTTTATGCAGAGCCTGCGAACGGGGATCACCCTGAACCACACGGGTAAATCAGCGCCCGGCTATCTGCTCATGTCTCCGTGCGTTCATTGGGGTGCTCAGCGACTCTCTTCGGGCAACACACTCATTCGCGAAGGTGCAAAAGGATGTAATTTTGAAGTAACCTCAGACAGCGAAGTTGTCTGGGAGAATAAATGCCCACTTTTCAATGAAATTGAACAATACGGCAAATCAACTGGCTTTTCAGTGCACGGCACTATGCCCATAGAAACCAGGAGCTTCGCGGAAGAGTTTAGATTGCTGAATTGCCGATTAATCCGGAGTAGTTAAATCTAGTGCCAACTGATGCTGATAAACTGTTGCCTGGTCTTGCCCGTCACTCAAGAGTTGACCTTGGCGTACAACCAACACCCATTGAACCTTTACATCGGCTTGGCGAAAAGCTCGGCATCAAACTGTTCGTCAAACGAGATGACACAGCAACACTGGCAATGGGTGGTAACAAGGTTCGCCAACTCGAGTATTATCTTGGGCCTGCAAAAGAAATCGATGCCGATACGGTATTAATTACCGGGGCTGTTCAGTCAAACTTCACGCGGCTTTGCACAGCAGCTGCGAATAAATTAGGCTGGCATGCTGTCGTGCAACTTGAAGACCGTGTTCCAAAGGACGACTTTATTTATAACCACTCTGGCAATGTATTGCTTAACCAATTGCTCGGTGCAGAGCTTCATTACTTTCCCGAAGGTGAAAATGAAACCGCGGCAGATGCCAATCTGGACAACCTGGCAGAGGAACTGACAAGCCGCGGCCACACCCCTTATGTCATTCACTTGGGAATAGACCACCCGCCGCTTGGCGGCCTTGGTTATGCACAATGCGCAGCCGAATGTTTGGTGCAACTACAAGACATGCAACTGACACCTGACCATATCGTTATTCCCTCAGGTAGCGGGTTAACCCATGGTGGTTTTCTGGCAGGTGCTCGAAGCATTGACTGGCAAATACCTGTTCACGGCATTTGCGTTCGACGTGATGCCACACAACAACACGCGCGTATTTTGCAACGCACGCGCGAAATCGCCACACTGCTTGGTGAAGTAACTCAGATCAACAGGGACGACGTGTTGGTTGATGATCAGGTTTTACATCCAGGATACGGGCAGTTGAATTCGGCCGTTATGACAGCCCTGACCGAAGCTGCGCAACTCGAAGCGCTATTGCTCGACCCGGTGTACTCCGGTAGAACAATGGCGGGATTAATATCTTTGGCAAAGCGAAAAATAATCAAACAAGATGAAAGCGTTCTGTTTATTCACACTGGTGGGCTACCTGCCCTGTTCGCGTATCAGAAAGATCTGGCAAAACAGCTACAGAATGGTGAAGCAAGCTTAAGCGGCTGAACACGATTTACTCTACTAATTTCAACTCCAATAAATTTCGCTATTCAACATTTCACTGTTGATTATTTCAGCGTTCAACGGGTATACCACGCTCTTTCAAATTCACCGCAAGCCTATTGTTGTAGTCTTCCAACCGATTCAGTGTTTCCTGCTCCGCAAGCTTTCGTGTTTCAGCCTTAATCACATTCATTAAATTGGCTGGCGATTCCATATTGGATTTGTAATATAGATCCAACGCATTTCCGACGTTGAAATAATACTGGGATACTTCACTCAAAAGATCTGGGACTATTTCAAAAACAGATTCAGATTCCTCTGCAGCGCTGAACATAAAACTATTCAACTTGATACCCTCAATGTGCTCATTAAACACAAGCGATTTGCCTTCCAATCCTTTAATGTATTTCTGCATATTCTGATCGTTAAACTGAAGCTCCTGAAACAGGGACTCCGAAACGTAATAGGTACCTCTATCCGCTTGCAGCAGATCCAGTTTCAATGCCTGCTTGAAACCCACGGTAGCGGCTAGAAAGACACCGATAACCGTCGCCAGAATCATGACCCCATGCCCCACCCAATAGGAGGCACTGCGTAACTCACTCATGCTTTTACCTGACAAATTTCGATAATAGACGAGATACGATACCTGATCGTATAATCCCCAGCAGTTGAATGAACGACACGAAGATGACCGTACAATCACTTATGCGTAAGTTTGATTTCCAGCAATAAACGCTTGCACCGGGTCAAAAATAGCGACAATATCGCTCTCTTAATAGTACGTAAATGGAAATATCTAGCATGCTTAAAGTAGGTCTACTCGGCGCCGGCCGCATCGGTGCCGTCCATGCGGTTGCGATTAAAGCGCACGCTCAATGTGAACTGGTTGCCGTATCGGATGTATTCTCTGCGAATGCTGAGAAGCTGGCCGCCGAACATGGTTGCCGCGTTCTAACAAACGAGCAAATAATTACCGACCCTGATATTGGTGCGGTGCTCATCGCCACATCGACAGACACGCATTCTGACTTAATCGAAGCGGCGGTCTCCGCCGGTAAAGCGGTCTTTTGCGAAAAACCGGTCGATTTGAGTCTTGCTCGCGCACGAGCCTGTCTTGCCGCAACCAAGTCGAGCGGACAACCAATAATGATCGGCTTTAATCGACGCTTTGATCCAAGCTTTGCAGCAGTCAAAGCAGCTGCAGATGCTGGTGAAATCGGCAAACCAGAGCTGCTTTCCATTACCTCTTTCGATCCGGCCCCACCGCCCATCGACTACGTGAAAGTGTCAGGTGGTTTGTTTCGCGACATGATGATTCATGATTTGGATATGGCTAATTTCATCATGGGTGAAAATCCCGAATCGATTACGGCCATTGGAACATCGTTAGTCGACCCGGACATTGGAAAAGCCGGCGACGTGGATACAGCCGTTGCCACCTTACAATACCGCGACGGCAAGATCGCCGTTATTAAAAATTCCCGGCGCGCCAGTTACGGCTACGATCAACGACTGGAGCTACTCGGCAGCAAAGGACATCTGCAGGTTCAAAACGTACCTGAAACTACGATGGTAAAATCAACTGTCGATGGTGTCGTAAGCGCCAAACCAACTTACTTCTTTCTCGAAAGATACATGCCCGCATATAAAATTGAATTGGACGCATTTGTGAATGCCGTTGCGTCTAAAACCGACATGCCCGTGACTTTGGAAGAAGGTGTCGCCGCGTTGGAACTGGCAGAAGCCGCAACACAGTCAGCAAAAACAGGTTTGCCAGTCAAGCTCTCCGATATATAAAGACTCAACGAATTATAATTACACAGTGCCCTGCTCTACTTCTGTAAAGCAGGGTCGCCCACAATGTAAATGTCGAGCAGTTGTTACGCTCCAGTATTATCGGGGTGCCATACGCAGTGCGCCATCAAGCCTGATCACTTCACCATTAAGCATTGGGTTGGTTGAAATATGACTAACCAGATCGCCAAATTCGGCAGGATCACCCAGGCGTTGTGGAAATGGTACGGTAGCACCAAGCTTGGTTTGAACTTCTTCGGGAAGATCATGCAGTAACGGGGTCAGGAACAGACCCGGAGCAATTGCACACACTCGAATGCCTTTGTCGGCAAGGTCACGCGCCATTGGCAGTGTCATACCAACGACCCCGCCTTTGGATGATGCATAGGCAATTTGCCCAACTTGACCGTCGTATGCCGCAACAGATGCCGTGTTGATGATGACGCCTCGCGAACCGTCCTCATCGACCGTCTCAGCCGCACACATGGCGGCGGCTACCTGACTAGCACAGTTAAATGTACCCATCAGATTGACCCGAACCACAGTTTCATACAGTTCAGGGTCGTGCGCCTCACCTCGCGATACCGTTTTGGCAGCACGTCCAATACCGGCACAATTTACCAATACACGTGGATCACCAAATGCCGCCCTTGTGGCTGCGATACCCGCAGAAACCGAAGATGGGTCAGATACATCGACTTTGGTAAACGAACCACCAATTTTTCCAGCATGCGCCGTACCCTGTTCTTCATCAAGGTCGAACAACGTAACCTGCATACCATCGGCAGCCAGACGTTCAGCAGAAGCCGCACCCAACCCTGAGGCGCCGCCTGTGACAATGGCACTACACCCGCTCCAGTTCTGCATCATTTTTCGCCCTTATCGTTGTGAGCGCTTTGCGTTGAAGCGCTAGCCGGATTTGAACAACGAGTTTAAAGGTATATTGGTCATGTGTGTGGAGCATCCAGCTCGTAACCCGAAAAACGTACGCCTGATAGCGATGCCATCTCACGATGCCAGGTTGCAAGATCGTTCTGGTTGAACTTGGAAAGTGCATCATGGCCACAGGCTCTTGCCATAACTTGCATTAATTCAGTAGATGCTTCAAAAAAGTTTTTCAATTGCAGAGCAGACTTCTCGACGTTGAGTCGCTGCCGCAAGTCCGCCTTCTGGGTTGCGATGCCAGCCGGGCAATTATTTGAATTGCACATTCTGGCCGCCACGCAGCCAATTGCTTGCATTGCACTGTTCGATACTGCCACACCATCGGCGCCCAGGGCCATCGCCTTAACGAAATCGATTGGCACACGCAGCCCACCAGTAATAATCAAGGTGACACGACCACTGGCTCCCTGAGCGTCCAGATAACGTCGGGCGCGAGCCAAAGCCGGAATAGTTGGCACGCTGATATGGTCTCTGAAAATTTCAGGAGCGGCTCCTGTTCCACCACCTCGCCCATCCAGAATGATGTAATCAGCACTGGCATCCAGCGCAAACTGTATGTCTTTCTCAATATGATTAGCGCTCAATTTGAAGCCAATTGGAATTCCCCCGGTGATTTCTCTAACCCGGTCAGCAAACTTTTTGAAATCATCTGCGCTATGTAAATCTTTAAATGTCGGTGGCGAAATTGCTGCTGTGCCCTCAGGTATACCCCTAACTTGTGAAATCTTGCCTTTGTTCTTGGCTCCCGGAAGATGACCTCCCGTACCCGTCTTTGCTCCCTGCCCACCTTTAAAATGAAAACACTGGACTCGCTTTAATGCATCTTCTGAATAACCGAACTTAGCGCTGGCCAATTCGTAAAAGTAACGCGAATTCGCCGCCTGTTCTTCCGGCAACATGCCTCCCTCCCCAGAGCAAATTCCAGTGCCTGCCATCTCTGCACCAGTTGCCAAAGCGATCTTTGCTTCTTCGGATAAAGCACCGAAACTCATATCGGATACAAACAAGGGAATAGTTAACGCTAACGGTTTCTTTGCCTCTGGCCCGATTACCAGATTGGTTTCAACCGGGTCTTCGTCCATTAACGGTTTGGTTGCCATTTGGGCCACCATCAGTTGCAAGTCATCCCAATGCGGTAACTGAAACCGGGGAACGCCCATTGACGTCATGGGTCCATGATGACCGACCTTGGACAGCCCCTCGCGCGCCAGCTGATGAATCAAGGCAACAGTTGGCTCCTCTTTGGTAGGCTTGGCCACCGGCGTGCCAGAAACAGAAATAGATGCGTCCGGGCCCTCCTTACCCACTTGATCGTCACCAAACTGTTTATGCGTTCCATCACAGTACGGTGCATTTGCAGTTTGTTTGCACTGACACAAAAACGCATCACCATTTTCTTCGGCAGTGAAGGGTTTGGGGGTGATACCCGTGCCGGCGTGTGAGCCATCGCAAAACGGCTGGTTGCTCGATTTACCGCAAGCGCAAAAATAGTATTCCTCCCCTTCTTTCAAGCTAACGGATACCGGTTTGTTATTTGCGATTATCGGATTCACTGTGGCTACTCCAAGTCTAAAACCCTAATTTAACATTTACCCAGTGTTGTTTTATTGCTTTGAATTTAACAGGAGATGAAAATGGACATTGAAAAAGTTGATACCGAACCCCACCTTCTCGCACAATCGCGCTGCAATGCCAATGCAGCATTGCATTGGTCCAATTATCAGAACACATAATTCGATAAGTTCGACGCATACTGAACGTAGACTTCACCCTGGCAAATCGAATTACTGACTGCTTTCTGACCATCGACGCCGATTGTCTATACCGTTTAACAAAAAGGAGTATTGATTATGGCAACCAGTAACGCACCCATCAGCATTGGCTCAGTTACTCTGACCAATCGAAATAGAAATGTGATCGCCGATTTTTATCAAAACATTATCGGACTGGATATTGTGGCGGAAGACAATAAGACACTGTCACTCGGTGTTGACGGGCAGGCATTGTTGCATCTGCAAGAAAACCCAGCAGCGAAACGTCGCCCTACCGAGGCCGGTCTTTTTCATACAGCTTTTTTATTGCCGTCGCGAACAGATCTTGGTGCATGGCTCATGCATGCAGCCAAACAGGGAATTAAAATAGACGGAGCGGCAGATCATCTGGTTAGTGAAGCAATCTATCTGCACGACCCGGAAGGCAACGGCATAGAAATATACGCTGACCGTGATCGCAGCCAATGGACGATCGTGGACGACTCCATAAAAATCGACACGTTGCCACTTGACCTGAATGAACTCGCAGCAAATTCAAACGAGCAATGGCAAGGAGCACCAAGCGACTCAGTGATCGGACATGTACACCTGCAAGTTGGCAATGTTGACCAGGCCGATGAATTCTATCGCGACTCAATCGGATTTGACCAAAAAGCGAGATCATCTTCCATGGGTTTTTATGGATCAGGTGGTTATCACCATCACATCGGAGCTAATACCTGGAACAGCAAGAACGCCAGGCAACGTTCGATGGATAGCACTGGACTGACTCGGATCGATTTTCTATCTGACAATGCCGGACTTGATGGAGGGCAATACGTTGACCCATGGGGTATAGAAGTATCGGTTAGTGCTTCTTAACATACCAACTAAATCGGTAACGAACGTGCTGGACGCGGGCGATAACGCTCGCGTCCAGCTAAGTGAATAACAGAACTACAAGTCCTACGCAGTTTCTTCCATAATCAGATGACCCACCGCGGTGTTCGATGCCGGCACATGATAGAACCGGTGCAAAAGCTTGGGCGCACTTCCACCTGCCGCATCACCCATGGCTCCGCGAGCAACCAACCACATCACCAACTCGATACCTTCCGCGCCCGCCTCACGCACATATTCAATATGTGGCATATCAGCAACAGCCTCAGGTTCACTAATGATGCGGTCGAGGAATTTCTCGTCCCACTCCTTGTTGATTAAACCGGCACGTGGCCCCTGCAGCTGATGACTCATACCACCGGTTCCCCAGATTTGCACGTTCAAGTCTTCATCGAAACTTTCTACTGCTCGACGAATCGCACGCCCAAGCTCATAACAGCGCCGACCTGATGGAACCGGATATTGAACAACGTTGACCGCAAACGGAATAACCGGACAAGGCCATGCATCGGTTTTGCCACACATTAGTGAAAGAGGAACCGTTAATCCGTGATCAACATCCATACGGTTCACGATGGTCAGGTCGAAGTCTTCCTGAATAACGCTTTGGGCAATATGAGAAGCGAGTTTCGGATGGCCATGAACCATCGGAACCGGTCGTGGCCCCCAGCCTTCATCCGCAGGCGGGTATTCAGCACCAGTTCCAATTGCAAAAGTAGGTATAAAGTCGAGACTGAACGCCGTCGCATGATCGTTGAACACCAGAAAAACCACATCGGGCGGGTTATCCTTCAGCCATTGTCGCGAAAACTCGTAGCCTGAAAAAACGTTCTGCCAATAAGGCTCTTCTGTTTTACCGAGATCCATCGCCGCGCCAATCGCCGGCACATGGGAGGTAAAAGCACTTGCAGTAATTTTTGCCATATTGATTATCCCTTTTTACCTGCAACACCTTGCGGCTGATTTTGAGGCTGCGCATCGCCATCCTCACCCAGACGACGATTACCTTCAATACTGCGCCCGCCGTTAACCATCATGTCGCGGTATTCCTCTTCTGTCATGCCAGTCATACTGCCAGCCATTTGCTGGAAACTTTTACCATCGGTAGCACCAATTTTGGCCAGAAAATAGATGTTGCCACCTAACGAAATACATCGATTCAGATCACGATCCATGACAGCCTGTTTTTGTTCTTCGGACATTTCCCACTCATCGAGATAGGCTTTCTCATCTGCCAGAAACCGTTTTCTGTTCTCTGCTTTCATTAAAGACATGCAGAACTGATTTAACCAGTAACCCATTCGTGATTGATCGGTGTCGAACAGCGTAGTACCGGGCAAATCTTCGTAAGGTTTATCCAGTGCCATGAGCACCCCCCTTTAATATGTACCGAGAACAAATGCACTTTGGCACTGTTCTATCAGAAAATGAGCTTTCACGATTCGGCCTGATACCTGATCGTGAATGAGTTAATACAGCACTTTAGACTATGTGCGGATGACCTTCAATTTAGTTTTCAAATCTGTGCGACAGAAAGCATGCAGAAAACAAGTTTGCTCTGAAATATCCAGCATTTCCTGCGCAGTTTCATCCGATTCCGATGTTTCAAGAAACACGTGAGTTTCCAGTGGGTCCGCCTCACCAGGTTTGCCGGTATTGCCAGAAGCGCCCCCAAGACTGAAGTGCGAATCTTGCACTATGCGGTAATCTGGCAGATCAAGTTTCAACATGGAGACGAATCGACCAAACTGTGTCATAAAACAAAAACCGATGCCTGCGCTAATCAATGTATTCGCATCCGGCGCACGACCGTCCTCGGAACTAAGCAAGCGGAATGACGTGCCGTAAGGAGAATACTGCATTTGCTGAATCTCTTTTATGCCATCTTCGCGTAGCACGGCTACTGCACCAATATTCAGTCTTCGATCTTGCTCATCAGACAGTGAGGAGCTACCTGTTGCAGTACCGCCTTTCACTTCTTTTTTCGGTGTTGGGCCAACTGTTTCCAGCAGGGTATCACCAGAAGGCATGGCATCAAGACTAACAAACAGATTGCCCGGATCGGCCAGAATGGGACTGTTGAGCTCAGTGGCTTTGTTACACGCAATTTCCTGATTATTTTTTGCCAGTTTAAACAGGCTATCCAATTTTCCACGCATTAATCCGTTCAACGGTGATGCGTAAGTTGCCTGCAATAAAAACGCATTGAGTTTTTCATCGTCCAGATCGCAATCAATTTCCACTTGCAAATCGATGTTCTCTGCACCACCGATCATTGTGCGTCGTGGCATCGAACCTTTCATCGTGTAATAGTTGTCCTGGATTAACTTGAGTTTATTAATAGTGACATTCTGCTGCTCAGCGTAAGCCAGAATTTCGTTCATAAAACTGGCCACCATACCAACTGACAAAAATGCCAACGGACAGCATGCAGCATCGTGTCCATTTAAATACGGACCCTCATCACTGACTAAACGCCAAGTGTCTCCAGTTTTAGCTGAGCGTACCAACGCCTCCTTTTGAAAGCCGGAAAGTGAGCGAACGTATGTTCGAACGGCATCACCTTTGCGATTCTCCGGTGCGGCAATAGCCTGTGCATTGGCTACTTTGAAAAACGGCGGCTGATCACTGGCACCGATGATGTCTTCACCCAATGCACCCATAATGTTTCTCCAATTTATACCTGCACAGCCTTATTTGGCTTTGCATTCTCGTTTATTTTGCCTGGTAAACTTAAAACGGTTCTAGCCCCAATTAAAACCAGCCCAGGCTATCCTTTTTCCTGCCAACCAATCTGCACCTGTTGCGTATAGTGTTTCAACCTCCGCACCTTTTAAACCGGGCATGTCTTTTTTTACCGGATACCCAACCTGCGATTGAAGATAGGCCAGGTGTTGATAGCCCACAGGAAATTCAGCAAGTACATTCGAATCGAGTGTGACTTTAGCGTTTGGATCAATCGGGTCCAATCTGTCTTTTTCATAGATTGGCTGTCGCAAACACATGCCCCATCGATCATTTCTCTTTTCAAGAAAATCGTAAAATCGGCCGGTGCAAACCACGTCAACTAAAACACCATGCACTTCACCGCGTTGGGATATCGTCATCTTTGTTTGTGTAACTGCGCGATTCCCTGCAATATCGCAGTTAAAACCGCCCAGAAAATGCAGAATGGAAACACCACGTTCCCAACCCTGCTTGTTCATTTCAATAAATTCATCGGCAGTACCCTGGGTCCAGGTCGCCATCATTCGACCATCATCGTGCCAAACTGTTCTGAACTTTTCCCAGAACCCGGCATCACGCCAGATGGCCCAATTATCGATCAGCTCCCGCAATGCCAACTTGTCAAGTAATGCCTGGTCCACAATAAAAAATCTCCTTCAGAAACTAGTTGCGCACTTTACAGACGAATCTGAGCACGTTGATTACCGAGCTTTACACCATTTTGAAAGTTTCGTGCGTAGTCTGTTCGCGCGCGCAAATCTGAATTCATTAACCACAATCGCCACAGCAGGCGTTTACGCTCCGGCTCTTCATAATCTTCGTACGCTGATCTTGTGTGCAGAGCAACATAGTTATTCAGAAATTGCATATCACCGCGATCAAGTACCATGTCGTACCGTTGTTCGTCTGCGATATCCTCAGCGATTCGAATCGCCTCACGTTGAAGTGAGCTCAGTGCGGGTGTTTCGTCCAGGTTATGACCTTTGATTATATGTATGGGACCAAATGACACACAGAGCTGGCTATCAAAGAAATTGAATACCGGACTTTGATAATAAGGCTGTTCACCATCTGCATACTCACCCATTTTCGACCAGCACAATGGCTTTGTTAAAACCTCGGCATGTTCAGGGTATGTTCGAACCATTTCGTTGTACATGGCTATGGAACTGGCGACTTTGGATTCACCACCCGACTTTGCTTTGCGCAAACACAGTAACCCCACAATGTCGCATTGGTCGCAGTGATAGTCCATGGCCTCGCGCGTTTGGTAACCTCGGCTATTCGCATCTTTCTGAGTTTTGCCCAAATCGGTAATATGGCCAAACATGTCACCTTCCGGGTTGTTCGGTGTTGCCTGACCTAATTTAAGCCCAATAGCCCAGTAGATAATTGCGGTATCGAGCGGTTCCAACTCATCAATCGGCAAGCCTTTAATCAACGCTATGCCATTGCCACTCTTAAGTTCTTGAAAAATTTGATCCGAGCGCGGTGCAAATACACCTAAATGAAATTGGTTCTCTGGCAGCGACAGCAACTTGTTCGGATCGTTGTCAATTAACACTCGTACAACCGCTGCCATCTTACGCAGATCGCGTATTTCCGACGCATTCAAAACGTATCGCCAACCGATACTTGATGCGAGCGCTTCTCCTGTCCAATCGGCATTATCTGATACCGGAGCCATCTGTAAGTTATCAGCCTTGTTCATTTATCACCGTGGCTGTTTTTCGAGTTCAAATCAGACGGCATTGGGCAGACCAAGCATGTTTCGCGCTTGCACGAAATCAGCAACTGGACGTTCGTACTTATCGCACAATTCAGTAACACGCTGCACAAGCGCTGCATTCGAGGGTGCCAATGTTTTTTTGTCCAGCCGAACATTATCTTCTAAACCGGTTCGAGCATGTCCACCCGCTGATACACACCACTCGTTGACGACATATTGGCCGGCACCAATGCCTGCAGCACACCAATCGGCATTGGGTAACAATCGTTTGGTGGTTTTGATATAAAAATCAAACACGTCTTTATCAACCGGCATCGCATTTTTCACTCCCATGACAAACTGAACATACGGCTTTTTCGGGAGTCGGCCATCCTTATGCATTGCCGCAGCTTTAAAAATATGGCTTAAGTCAAACGCCTCAATTTCGGGCAACACATCGTTCACGTGCATTTCCTCTGCAAGCCAGTCCACCAGCTGCGGGGAATTCTCGTAGATACGCGTTGGAAAGTTGTTAGAGCCAACCGTTAAAGATGCCATATCCGGTTTCAATGGCAACATGCCGCCACGTTCCTTTCCAGCGCCTGAGCGGCCACCGGTTGAAAACTGAATAATCATACCCGGGCAGTGTTTTTTCAGCTCTTCTTTTAGCGCCGAAAATTTTTCCGGGTCGCTCGTCGGAGTTTGATCATCATTGCGCACGTGGGCATGACAAATAACGGCGCCGGCTTCAAAGGCTGCTTGAGTACTTTCTACTTGCTCGGTTACGGTAATGGGCACTGCCGGGTTGTTCGCCTTAGTTGGCAAAGAACCAGTAATCGCAACACAAATAATGCAAGGCTTATTCACTATTCAGGACTCAAAACAAAAAATGTTTCAGAAATATTTTCATGTCAGCGATTGTTCAATTTCCTGCGCTGACAACAAATAGTAATTACGACCGGCCGCATTAATTTCCAGATCGGCCATCGCGCGCAATGACGAGACTTTAAGCATCTTAGCCGCATGCGATTCTTCATCTGCAGCAATCAAATGATCAACCAACTCGAGCGCCCATTGATGTTGACTTTCTGATGCCGCTTTATTGGCTGCTTCGAGCAGTGCATCCGCGCCGCCGGCAAGGGCAATAGTATTAAGGGCACGCTGCTTAGGAGAAAGCCTTGCCAGATTGGTCGCATTACCGTCAAACCAACCCAAGGTACCTGCAAAATACGCTCTAACAGACCATGCTACTTTTCCATAAAATTCTTTAAGGTATGGCTTTTCAGCAAGCCCAACGGGTAGTTTGACCGAGTGCGCCAACTCATCTGGCCCGAGCTGTCGATTCATACCATCGACTGTTTGCGCGACCAAAGATTTAATCGCGTCGCGATAGTCGCCCAGATATTCTTTAATCTTGTCCTCACCGGTAACGGGCATGGTGTGTCCGGGCGCGAGCGTCTCAGCTTGAAACTCGATTAATAGTTCAAGTGAGTCAACCCAGGCGTTGAAATCGCGATACGCGGTACCACGAATTGCATATAACATGGGAAATGAAGAATAAAAGTTGTCACCACAAAACAACATTTTGCGCGCGCTGTACCAGACAACAATATGATCCGGGGTCTCACCAGGTGCTTTTATCAGTTCGAGATCGATACCGTAACGAGACAGCGACGATCTCTGCTCTTTAATGAGTACTGTCGGCTCCATATAGCCAGCCCCCATACCTTCCATTGGACGGTCACCCGGGCCAACCCCCACACTGACTCGCTCCGCCGGAAATGATAGCCCCATACCAAACTGACGTTTTGTTCGTGCCATTAATGCCATTCCTGGCTTCGGATGAACACTGTCGATGGCAACAAGATCTGACTCGAAATTATCACTGGCAATAATTTCCGGATTATTATTCTCCGCAAAGACACTCGCGCCACTAATATGATCACGATGTGAGTGGGTATATATAATGGTTTTAACCGGCTTTTTAGTGACTTTACGAAATTCGGCAAATATATTCTCGGCCGCTTTTGTGGTTTCCGTCGAATCAATAATAATCAAACCGTCGTCACCGATCAGCATGTACACATTGGACGCAGCGAAACCAATTGCGCCATAAACATCTGGAGCAAGCTCAATGACTTGCTTTTCAAACTGTTTGCTTTGAGCTACCAACTCAGGATTCGGATTCATCAATCCACCTTGTATTCAAATGATCGGTTTTTATATCTATGCAAAGCTAACTAGATTTAGAAGGTTTTCGCACAGGTATAATTTTCGGGTCTTTACCCTCAGTATCCTTCTCGTTCCAATAACCAATAAGCACGCCTAGCGTCTCTTCCATACCGGTCATTTTAAGATTATGCTCTTCAGACCAGGTTTCACGCTGGCGGTATTGCAATGCCCACTCTGCCAGCAAGTTAAAAAGTGTTTGTCTGGTGTCTGCATATTCATCACGACGTCCCAGATCAGTTAGTTCATCTGGATCGTTTTTCAAATCGAATAATACCGGAGGATAGCCTGGCGCATGAATCAACTTCCATTGCGTGGTTGCGATCATGTATGACCGACACTCTAATGGTTGCTTTTCAGTTTGCGGTCTGAATACCTGGCAGGAGTAGTCGTATTCACTCACCGCGTATTTGCGAGGCACCACATCCCTACCATGTATACAAGGCAGGAGTGAATGGCCATCCAGAATATTCTTTGGTGTCTCGCCACCATAGTAATCAATAAACGTGGGGATTAAATCGATCAGCTCGACCAAAGAGTCATCAACAGTTCCGCGTGTTGAGTCAGCTTTGTTATCAGGATCAACAACTATTAGTGGGACTTTTACGGACGGCTCATGGAAATAGTCTTTATCGCCCATCCAATGGTCACCAAAATAATCACCATGATCTGAGGTAAAAACTATCATGGTGTCGTCAAGCAATCCTCTGTCTTGCATAAATTCAAACAGGATGCCCAACTGATCGTCTATCTGGGTAATCAGCCCCATGTAGACCGGAATAACTTTCTCCCGCGCTTCTTCTTTGCCGAATGTTTTTCCGGACACACGCTCCATAAACAATTTCATTAATGGATTGGTGTCGTTAAGTTCTTCATCTGATCTGATGGCCGGTGGCACATCTTTCGCAGAATACATGTCGTTATAGGGTGCAGGTGCGACATATGGCCAGTGCGGCTTGATGTAGGACAAATGCAACAGCCAGGGCGTTTCCCCGTCATCTGAAGAAAGAAACTCGATCGCCCGCCGAGTCATGTACGGCGTTTCAGAATCTTCATCCGAGACTCTGGCAGGTCGATCAACCTGATCGTTAAAAAAACCCGAGCGCACCCCTTCATCAGTTTCTACTGAATTCGCCGCCCAATGCCAGGGATTATCATCTTCGGTATAACCTCGAGATTTCAAGTATTGGTTATACGCCAAATTGTCTTTGACCATAGAATCAGGGTGAATACCATCATCCCTTTCAACAACCTCGAACCCAGCCTGAGTATGGTGAACACCAATCTCGCTAGTCGGCTCCACGCCCAGCCTTCGCATTCCTTCCTGGTCGGCAATCATGTGCGTCTTTCCAACCAGAACCGTTCGGACCCCAAGCGGGTTTAGATGATGACCAATGTTTCTTTCACCTATTCTTAGCGGCGCAAAGTTTGATGCCGAGCCATGTGAAGAAACATACCGGCCGGTATACGTGCTCATCCGTGACGGACCACAGATCGGTGACTGACAATAGGCGTTGCTGAATCGAACGCCCCGCTGAGCCAACTTATCAATATTCGGTGTACTGATTGACTTGTGACCACTGCAGCGCAAATAGTCAAATCTGAGCTGATCGCACATGATGAACAACACGTTCTTGCGAGCCGTTTGCTTTTTATTACTCATGGCAGTATTTCGATACGATTGGCACAGGTTGTTAGATGAAAAAGCCGGGGCAATCGCGCCCGGCTTTTCACTACTCGGTTAAGAATAACTCACTAAAAAATTGCTGAAAAATTATGCGAACAAATTTTATTTGTTCATGGCATTAAATATTTCTTCGGCATTGTCAATGCCACGCTCTGCGTATTCAGCAAATATACCTTTCATGGCTTCAGCAATGATCGCATCCATCTTCGCTCGTTCCTCTGCTGACACACTGATAGAGTTAACTTCAGCCATCGCCGCGGGCTTGGTTGCATGCCAGGCTTTACCACGTTCACCTTCATTGTGAAAGCTCTTTGCACCCATCATGGAAGCGGTCTCTCCTGAAATTTCGTCGATGATGGCTCGATGCTCGTCCGACAAACCTTCATAGCGCTCCTTGTTCATTGCAACAAAGAATACTGCGAAGGAGACGGGAATGTTGTCTATGTAATGGGTGGATACTTCAGAAAAATTCCATGGCTTGTCCATTTGAGCCGGCGATATCGTAGTACCATCAATCGTCCCGGTTGATAAGCCTGTGTACATTTCTGTCACTGGCATTTGAACCGGAACAACACCCATGGCCTCCATCAGCGGCGTAACCATGGTCGCGAACGGAACAATCTTAGAACCATTCAAACCATCAAGCGTGGAAATATCCTTTGTTGACGCCCACGCATCCCCCGCTACCGTAAACAAGCCAATCAATTTTACATCCTGATATTCATCAGCCAGATGCTCGTCATACACACTCAGCAATGCTTCAGTAGCCTCGAGCGCATTCGTTGCTTTTCCCGGTGGGACAATGAGAATTGACTTAGGGAAGATGGTTGGAGAATAGGTTTGCAAACCAAAAGCAATATCTGCAACCCCTTCAACCACGCGTTTGTACTGCTGTACGGGACCGGCACCAAGCTGCCCGGCTGGGTAGACTTTGATGTTTAACGACCCATTCGAGCGTTTGGCCAGCTCTTTGCCAAACCAGTCGAAGTAGAATGAGTTTATGTGATGTTGAGGCGGGATAAATGTAGCAACTGAGAGCTCCTCTGCCACGACATTGGTAAACGCCATTGTCAAACCAGTGGCCATTAACACTGAGACTACTTTTTTTCTGATTTGCAATTTCATACAATTTCCTCCATTGGGAATTCCATCTGCTCATGCAGACTACAGTACCTATTTTCTTATTAATTCAGCTTTCTTTCTAATAAAGTTCCACGGTAAAGGCGAACCGTTTACACTTTCGAAAAATCTGAACACCACTTGATAATGCCTTCCTGATAACACTGCTTCGCTGTAAACGCGTTAGCCCAGCGACTAATATTGGTGTACTGCTCAAACGGGTAGCCGCAACCTATCAGTACGAAATGAACTGGAATCCACGATATGTCAGCAAGCGTAAACTGCTCACCCATAATCCAGGTTCTTCCGTCCAGCGTCTTATCCAGCTTAATAAATGTTTCTTCCAGAATCTTTTTTGACTGGGCTATGTCCTTATCACCAAATGCTTTGCTGCCCGCGTGCTTGGAATGAAAATCCTTTAATTCCTTGTTCGTTTGCAGTTCCTGATACTTTTCTTCTTCCTCAGCTGTTTTCTGCACTTTCTTTTGAATCATTGTGGCGTACACGTAGGGCTTTATCGCCGGCACATGCAAAGACGTGGCTAGGGTCAGCCACTCCAGCATTTCTGCCTCGTTATCTTTTGAACGTAAAGAAGGCTTGGGGTAAGTGCTATCGAGGTAGTCGATTATTTCATTCGATTCAACGTGGACAACGCCATTGTCAATGAGTGTTGGCACAAGACCTTTTGGGTTAATGCCGAAATACTCATCAGAAATATTTTCCTTTTTCTTCAGATCCAGATGATGGCTCGTCCAGTCAAGACCTTTCTCTGACAAGGTCATACGAACCCGCATGGAACAGTTTGAGATATCGCCGTGGTACAGGTGCAGGCCTTTTAAGGATTCAACCGATTTGTTGGTTGGAACAATTACGGCCATAAGCAGGGTCCTCACGATGGATGATGATTTATTGTCTACCCATTTGGGATCCAGAATCAAGACATAAAACGGTTTCTCAGCCAAACAAAGCCTATTTTTCCAAATTAGGGATCCCAAACTGGGCTAAAATGACAAAATCACTGGATTTGCCAGTCTTCAACTACGAGAATGGCTATATACGAGTGAAAAACAACGAATAGCATTATTAGCGGAGGAAACTCATGCGGACCCACCCAGAACTACAAGCGCATCCGGACTATTTCAGAAAATCCGTTGTTCAATTAGCCGATAACGTTTATCAGGCTTTTGGATTCGCCGCGTCCAACGCTTACATGATCGTTGGAGATGATGGCGTCATCATTATTGATACCACCGAATCGACGGGTGCTGCCGAAAATGTATTGGCGGAATTCCGCAAGATAACAAACCTACCCGTCCACACGATTATCTATACACATTCACACCGCGATCATGTATCCGGCGCCAGTGTTTTTGCCAAAGACCATAACCCTGACATTCTTGCCAGCGAAAAATTCTCCGATGACTTTCTAGCCGTGGCCTCAGATCACCCGTTACCGACCCAGGCCATGCAGGCACGCACCAAACGACAGTTTGGAATTGGACTTAAATACCCGGATGAATTTATTGGCATTGGCGTTGGTCCTGGTGATCGACCAATGCAAGGCTTGGGTGCCGGCAGCCTGCCCCCAACCAGACGTATTGGCGAGGATGGTGAGCACCTAACGCTTTGCGGTGTTGAATTGCAACTCGTCATGGCGCCGGGTGAAACACCTGATCACATGGTTATTTGGTATCCGGAAAAAAACGTGTTGTTCTGCGGCGATAACTTCTATCGATCGTTTCCGAATCTTTATGCAATTCGAGGCACGGTGTATCGTGACTTTGATACCTGGGCCGATACACTGGATTTACTCATGCAGTTCAATGCCCAGATACTGGCTCCCGGACATACTAAAGCAATCACCAATGCAGATGAAATCAAGTCACTGTTAACCGATTATCGTGAAGCGATAAGACATGTAACTGAACAAACACGCAAAGGCATGGATGCGGGCATGACCATCGATCAATTAGCAAACTCCGTTACATTGCCCGATGATCTGGCCAAAAAACCACATTTGCGTGAATACTATGGTCGAGTCGATTGGTCGGTGAGAGCTTATTGTGTTGGTACCATGGGTTGGTTCGATGGCAACCCAACTTCGCTGGGTACACTTGCCCCGGACGAAGAAGCGAAAAGATTTATAGAGCTTGTAGGTGGTGTTGATGCGCTTATGGCTGCAGTTGAAAAAGCGCACTCTGATGGAGAATATCAATGGGCTCTGCAACTAATAGACAGATTGATTTATCTGGACAGCAGCAATACCCAAGCCATTCATTTAAAAGCCGACATACTTCGTGAATACGCCGGCGAGCAAATCAATTGCCCGGCTCGACACTATTATCTGCGGTCGTCGAAAGAAATGAAATCTGAGATTTAACGCAATGCACCTGTTCACAAACTTACAGACGAATGGTCAAATGGTCGAATGGTCGAAGCTAGAGTCAATTCAGCAGGCAAAACGATATCTTATTGCTCAACAAAAACGTTTGCATTAGACTAAAAATCTTGTCATGTGTACTTGATCGCTGCTGGAGAATCGTATGACACCGTTTATCGTCAACCCACACGGTCGGTTACAGGAATGGGTAGCTGATGAAAAAGGCTACTTCAAACAAGCCGGCCTGCAAAACTACACTCTTTCCGCCCATTCCCTGCTCACTAAAAATTCACCCAAACAAAACCATGCAAAGGCCGGCGTAGAAGAAAACAAGAACGGCGCCTACCAAACATATGAAGCTGGTCGGGATGCATCGATCAGTTGCGCGTGTCATTGGACCGTTAACATGGCTGCATCCGACCATCACGGTAAATTATGGGGAGAATGTTACTCTGTTTCACCCTGTGCGATCGTAGTACCCGGTGACTCAGCCGTGCACACACCGGAAGACCTTGCCTGTGTAGCAGTACATGTTGGCTATCAATCAGGTAGTCACTACACCACCATACAAGCGCTCGAACCTTTTCTGGACCCAAAAGATATCAAGCTTACCTTTGGCGGCACACCGGCCGATCGGATAGATCAACTCCTTGATGGAATTGCACCGGCCGCGACGGTATTCGGTCCACAACTTTATCTAGCCGAACAACTGGGTTTTAGAAAAATCCTGGATTGCACATTCATGATTTCGGCAATGGTGCCTGAAGGTGTGGAACTTGAGCAAGTGTCCAAGTACTACCAGGCGTTGCGTATGGCGCAAGCCGACATTGATCAAATGCACCAACCCTATGTTCACTACTATCTGAATGAATTGCCCGAAAGACATGCAAAGCTTGTCGATGTTAAACGCTTTGGTCCCGGAGAACGCATTGTATTCGA
This sequence comes from uncultured Granulosicoccaceae bacterium, assembly GCA_937981955.1. Taxonomy (GTDB): domain Bacteria; phylum Pseudomonadota; class Gammaproteobacteria; order Granulosicoccales; family Granulosicoccaceae; genus Granulosicoccus. The sequence goes on along the minus strand of CALJNA010000104.1, from coordinate 16,209 downwards.
ACCCTATTCACAGGCATTGTATGAACAGACGCAAAGCTGGATTCGGGAAAGAGGAATTTTTGATGGAAGCACTGAACAGGCAAGCGAGTACAAAGATGCCGTGATTCGACTTTAAATCATTACTGTCAAATTCTGAACAATAGAAACCAATACCCTGACCCGGTTGCAAACCGTGATGGGCATCCTTGCCTCAACCACCAACGACACTTAGCAAACCAACTGGCAGTGCGCTGAACAACCTGCGGTATCGCCAAGCGCTGCAGCAAATATCCAGACAGTGAATTCAGTTCACCAGCTCACACTCTGCACAGCGCTTTACAAATTGATTTTTCCACCATCAACGTTAATGGTTTGACCAGTAAGAAAATCACTGTCAGGTGTGCAAAGGAATATCAATGAACCAATCAAATCTTCCGGGAGCATGTCGCGCTTGATTGAACGGCTTGCCACAGTTGGTGCTCGGGCCATATCAAATCCATCATTGGCCGCAACACCTTCACTCTCAGTTAAACCCGGAGCAATGGCATTAACCTGAATATTCTTATCGCCCAGTTCCCGACCATGGCCACGGGTCAAGCCTAAGACCGCACCTTTCGATGCCGTGTAGTGAGACAATCCCGGTGGTCCATAGTAGAACGTTCCGGAAGCAATGTTAACCACCTTCCCGCCTCCAGCCTTAATCATCGTTGGTACGATTGCCCGCATGACTTGATGCAAGCCACGCACATTGACACGCATCACGGTATCAAACTCATCGTCGTCAATTTCGAAAAATGGTTTGGGTGTCAGGTTCGCAAAAATGGCGGCATTGTTAACCATAATATCGAGGCCACCCAGTTCCCCTGTTGCGGTCTCTACCATTTTTTTCAGATCATCGTTCGAGGTAACGTCGACTTTCAGACCCTGAGCAGTCCCGCCAGCATCGGTAATGGCTTTTACAGCATCGGTCGTGTCCTGAACATCGGTAACCAGCACCTTTGCGCCTTCATCCGCCATTGCCTTGGCCAAAATAGCGCCGATACCTTGCGCAGCTCCAGTGATTACAGCAACTTTGTTTTCAAGACGGCCCATAACATTTTCCTCTTAATTAGTTTGAATAGAGTCAATTGACTCGCTAAATATTTATTTCAAGAATTTTCGCCACTTCCGGCCAGCTTTTAGCCCCGTTTTCGCGAAGATCATTGGTCAAATCTTCTGGTACCCAGTCGATAAGGCAGGGTTTGAAATTTGGCAATGCCTCGATTCGCTTAAACCATGCATCAACATTTGGCAAGCGCCCGTTCTCCCACATGCCCCGCATTGACATCATCGCAAGACGATTTACATAAGGGGTGAGCGCAATGTCAGCAACGGAAAACGTGTTAGCAACCAGCCAATCGCTACCATCTTTTAGTGCGTCTTCCATTTTGTGCAAATAGGTATCGTACAATTTGATTTTTTCGGTAGCCCCGGGAGCTTCAAAGCCGTAACGGATAAACCCGTCTTTTTGACTCTTCCAGTTAGATGTGACGGACAAAGCTGGTGTCGACGCTAAAAATTTCTTGGTTCCTTCAGGACCAAGATTTTTTAATACAGTGTGGCGGTGCGAACACACAAAAGTGACTGCTCCACACGCCGGGTGCAAATCTTCATCTATGGCTTTCGTCCAGTAACGTGCTTGCGCTCGCTCCCACGGATCGGTTGGGTGTACTGAAGATTCGGGCGAGAGCTGATCTAGATATTCAATTATAACCGTGCTATCAGGAACAACCGTATCGTCATGTACAAGCGTTGGCACTACCGCTTTGGGATTCAGTTTTAGATAATCAGGTTCGAATTGCTCACCTTTGAGTATGTCAATATAAACACCGTCCCACTCAATGCCTTTTTCCGCCATTGCGAATCGCACTTTGGCAGCGCACACAGACGAACCATGATGATAAAGGGTGAAGCTCATAATTGTATTGTCACCCACTTAAGCTCAGTCATGGCTTCCATATCAGCATCAGTGCCTTCGCGCCCAACACCACTCTCACCATTACCACCGAAAGAAACATGTGCTTCATCGTGAACGGTTGGCCCATTGATATGACACATGCCTGCGCCGATGTGCTTGGCAAAGTGCATAGCCTTATCGATGTCTGAGGTAAATATTGCCGATGACAATCCGAATTCCGTGTCGTTAGCTTTTTCCAATCCTTCTTCGTAGCTATCAATTGGATATATGGAGGTAACCGGACCAAAGGTTTCCTGTCGACACAATGTCATCTCTTCCGACACATCAGTCAGGATAGTGGGCTGACAACGATTACCTTCCCATTCACCACCCGCCGCTATCTTGGCACCTTTTTTAACGGCATCTTCAATGTGCGTTCTGACTCTGTTTCTCTGTCGTTCAGAAATAATCGGTGCAATCACTGTGCTGGGGTCGCGCAAGTCACCCATACCCATTTTCGAAGCGACCATTGAAAATCGTTTGACGAATTCTTCATAAATAGGTCGCTCGACATAAAATCGGCTAGACCCTATACACAGCTGACCACCGTACATAAAGATAGAACGTGCAGCCAGCGGCATAGCCTTCTCAAGGTCGGCATCCTTAAGAACGACGGTGGGGCTTTTACCACCGAGCTCCAACGTTAATGGCGTCTTGTTTTTAGCGCATACTTCATTGATGTGTTGCCCCACAACGGAAGAGCCGGTGAAGGAGACAAAATCAACATCCGGATTGCCGGTAAGATCATCACCTATTTCATGACCGAATCCTGTGACGACATTGTAAGCACCTGCAGGTATGCCTGCATCGTGATAAACCTCCGCCATTAAAATGCTCAAATGAGGAGACATTTCAGAAGGCAGCTGAACTACCGTGTTACCCAAAGCAAGCGCGTTTGATACGAGACGTGATGTTTTAATCAGTGGTACGTTAAACGGTGTAATAATCGCAATCACACCAAGTGGCTCGCGAATGGTCATTGAAAACTTACCAGGCGCATCAGACGGTATGGTCTCGCCGCGCATATTTCTACACATACCCGCAGCAGCGCGCAGCATGGTCAGGCATTTATCGAATTCAAAATTGGCCTTACCTATTGGCGAACCAATTTCATCGATCAGGCAATCAATAAATTCCGCTTTTCGTTCTTCCATGATTTCGGCAGCGCGTAACAGCCAGCGCTCTCGCTCTTTTGGCAGCGTATCACGATAGGCCGGAAAGGCTGATCTTGCACCTGCAACCGCCGCGCGAAGATCATCACCGGTGCCTTTGGCTGCATGACAATACACACTATCGTCAATAGGATTCAAAACATCGAACGTCTCGCCATTACCAGCATCAACCCATTCGCCTCCAATCCAGTTTTGCAGCGTTACTGTTTTCGTTTTAGCGTCCATCATTTCCTCCAAATAGAGTAGCTAATTGCCCACCAGCTTTTGCGGTAAGTACAGGGCAATTTGCGGAAAAAGAATAAGCAGGCCAATCATCGCCGCCATGGCAAACCAGAACGGCCAGATACCTGCGAAAATTCGCCCCATCGGCACATCGGGAGCGATCGACTTAACAACAAACACATTTATGCCAACGGGGGGTGAAATCATGCCCATCTCAAGTGCGATCACCACAATGATGCCGAACCAGACGAGATCCCACTCAAGGCCTATCGCAATAGGTATAACGACCGGAATGGTGAGCACCAGCATGGCGATGGATTCAAGGAACATCCCCAGAAACATGTATGCCGCAACTATCACGAGAAGTATTCCAACATCACCGATAGGCAACGATGTCAGTATCTGAACCAGATTGGCAGGCAGCTCAGTGAGTGACATAAACGGAATGAAAACGAACGCACCGATGATGATAAGAAACACAGTGGCCGTCGCATTCATTGTTTGCAACACAACAGTGCGCATGGCAGACCAACTCAGTGAGCGACGCAAAAGCGCTACTACAAAGGTTGCAAAAGCACCGACCGAGGATGCTTCAACCGGGGTAAAAAAACCAGTGTACATACCACCAATGGTCAGTCCAACAACAGTGAATATGGGTAGCGCGCTGAGTAGCGAAGACATTCTTTGCGAACTTGATGAACGCTCACCGCGAGGCCCTGCACTCGGATTTCTTGTCACGGTTATCAAAATGGCTCCGATAAACAGCAACGTAAGAATGATGCCCGGGATAACTCCAGCCATGAACAGGCGACCTATTGACTGTTCCGTTAACACCGCGTAAATGATCATGCCACCAGATGGTGGTATCAGGAAACCGAGCGTGCCACCGGCGGCAACCGAGCCTGTCGACAAAGCATCATCATAGTTGTAGCGCTTCATTTCAGGCAGTGCAACTCGTCCCATAGTTACAGCTGATGCCAGAGACGAGCCAGACAATGCAGCAAACCCTGCGCAAGCGGCAATCGTGGCCGAAGCTAGGCCGCCTCGCAGATGCCCCATCCATCGATAAGCGGTTTTGAACAAGTCGTTCGACATTCCGGAGACACCGGCAAGGCTGCCCATCAAAACAAACATGGGTATAACCAGTAAATTAAAGTTCGATGCCGCCTCGAAAGTTTCCCCGGCGATATTTGAATAGGCCGTTTTCCATCCACGCGCCCACGCTTGCTCAGAATTCATTCCGATAAGAATAAATTTATTGGCATTCGCTACAACAGTGCCAACAAAGCCCACTGCCAGCATCGATAAAGCAACAGGCATTCGAAGCGCGAGTAGTATGAAAAGGCTCAACAAGCCCAACAAACCTATGAGTGTCATGCTCATCATAGTTCACCACCAATTTTGATGGATTGAACTTTTCCATTACGCAGAATCTGCCATATATCCAAAACAACGACTAATGCGTATATACCGATTCCAATCGATAACAAATAGTAAAACGGCTCGAACGAAATCAATAACTGCTGCGTAGTCTCACCAAATTTCTGCGCTTTGGTACCCGACTCCCAAAGGCGCCAGGACATAATCACCAGCAGTGCACAAGCCAGCAACTTGACAAATAACATTGACCACTTTGCAAACGCGCGTGACATCCTGGATTCAAGCACTTCAATTTCTATATGCGCACCTGTGCGGGCACCAAAAGGCACCGACAACGCCACAATAACAACCAGTGATAGTGCGAGCAGATCTTCAGCACCTTGGATGGGTGAGTTCAACGCCTTGCGCATGACCAATACATTAAGAACACTGAAAAAGGTCATGAACGCCAGTGCGGCGCCACCAAATATTAGCGACGTCCAAAGCAGTGTCTTATCCAGCCATGCTATTACTGCAGGCGTCGAGTTCGATGTTTGCTCTGAGTGATCGTCAATCGACATAACTGATTCGCTGCTCTCGAACTCTTATAAAGGGGCATCTATAAAGGGGCATCACAGATAGTTCACACTGGGCATTGGGATCCCAAAACACTGTTACCATGGCCACCGGAAACACAAACAGTCATAATTCGATAAGTAGACACTATTTTCGGATCCCAAATCAAGCTTTTATTGGCTTTAAATGCCAAAATCACGCTATTTCACTTGACTTTGGGATCCCAAAAAAGCTCAATAACACCATGGAATCCATCGATACCGAACTCGCAGCCCGAATCCGAACCGATATTTTTCTGGGCAATTTTTCTGCGGGAGAGCGATTGTCGGAAACGCGCTTGTGCGAAGAACACAAAGTTTCGCGTACACCAGTGCGTCTGGCCTTGCGGATACTCGAAAGCGAGGGAGTTATACAACGCGGCGAAGGTCGTGGTTACACTGTTCAAAGCCCAACCGTTGCAGACATTGCCCAAGCGGTCCAGGTTCGCGGCCATCTGGAGAGCCTGGCAGCCCGTCTTATGGCTCAGTCGGAAAGTCGACTCGAGCATTTGCCGATGATGGCACAAGCAATCGATGCGATGAATGAGCAGCTTGAATTGGGACGCATCGATGAACCCATGATCCATAAAATGAGGAGTGCGAATAAACTATTTCACTCAACCATCCTTACAGCCTGCGGTAATGATTATGTCAACTTTACCTGCCGGCAGATCAGTCACCTACCCATGCTCGCAGTAGGCTCCATGGTGTTTGACAGAAGTGTATTGGAAACACCTGAAAACATGGAACGTGGTCTGTTTCGTTTGCGTATTGGGAATGTCCAGCACCAGGTCATTTACGATTCGATAAAAAGTGGCGATGCAGTTCGTGCCGAGGCCATGATGCGCGAACACGCTAACGTCATGATCGAATATATCGATATGTTTGAAAAACGAGACGAAAAACTCTCGGTTTACGATTTAGTGGCCTATTCCGCCGATGATGCAGAGATGTCCGGAGATAACTAAGGTCAGGATAATTGTGCCAATAGCCAGATATGGACAGGCAGTCATTCCAAAGAATACGGACTCGATTGAAAATCAGGTGCAGAGGTGCTATGTTTGATACCAAAGCAGCGGCACTAAACTTGCAGCCCTGCAGAATTCCACATTGGCACAACGTATAGGCAAAACCGGCGACAGAACCAAGCGTGTCACCCAATTACCGACTATGAAAAACGCGCATTTCCTACATGTTTTTCTTGCGGCTGTCATTTGCTACAGTCAAATCGTTGCTACTGCCCACGATGTTACCCATATCTCTACCTATGGGCATCAGAATTCTCACAACCTCTCATACAATGCTTGTGTCGATTTTGCCAATGATGCAGACCACGTTCATTCACCTGGTCACAAACACGATTTCACGCATTCGAACCAAGCTGCAATTGAGGATGAATCAGAACCCAACTGCGCCATTTACCATGCAGTTCTGAACCTGAATGGGGTTCCAAGTACACCTCAGTCGTTGCGTGCAGTTCCCGATGCAAAATTGCACTACCCACTGGCGTTATACAATGTTCCAGCGCTTACTTCGTTCGACCATCAATCAATACGCGCTCCTCCAACAAACTCCTGATCGAAAAAATTCTAATTGCGCATCCGTGGCGCTAATCTAAATTTTCAGGAGCATGAAATGAAATTCTCTACCCTTTTTGCAGCCGCCTTGGCGACTGCACCAATCGTTGCGTCTGCACAAACCGAGCGAGATCTCGACAGCCATGAACATGGCAGCGCTTTGTTGAATATTGCTGTAGACGGTTCTGCCGTTATCGTCGAACTTGAAAGCCCATGGGACAACCTGGTCGGATTCGAGCATGCACCAAGCACCGATGAGCAACACGCTTTGGTCGACAGCGCATTGGACATATTAAACGAGCCTGGCCAGCTGTTTTCGTTTATCGGAACAAGCTGCACCATCGCTGAAAAGACGCTGGAAAGTAAGCTTGAAGATACCGACGGTCACGATGAACATCACGATGAGCATGATGATAAACACGGCGAAAAGCACGACGACGATCATGAGCATGACGATGAACATGCCGAAGGGCACGACGACGATCATGATCACGACGATGAACATGCCGAAAAGCACGACGACGATCACGGTCACGGGCATGACGATCACCCCGATGAATCATCCGCACACTCTTCTATACTCGCTTTATATAACTTTAGTTGTGAAGACACCAGCAAACTATCCAGCATGGATGTCAACATATTGGACATCTGGTCAGGATTCGACGAGCTGGATGTACAGCTGATTGGTGAGAACGGTCAATCGTCGATGGAATTGACTGCAGGAAATACGCAAATCGACATCACGCCGGTTCAATGAACCGGCTAATGCCTGCGCTAACTTTACCGAGCTAAAACGTCATGGCTGATGCAGCCGCGAAAATCGTTGATCTGGACCATGTGCAATACACATGGCCCGGAGAAGCGAATGCTGTATTGAACATTCCGGGGTTCAGCATTAACCGGGGTGAACGTGTTTTCCTGCGTGGTCCATCAGGGTCGGGCAAGACCACACTACTCAGCCTTATTGCAGCTGTATTGTCACCGCAGACTGGCCGAATCGTCGTTGACGATGTTGATCTTGGAACACTGCGAGGTGGGCAAAAGGATCAATTTCGAGTTGATCGAATCGGGTTGGTTTTTCAACAGTTCAATCTGTTGCCATTTCTGTCAGTCAGAGACAATATTTTACTGCCATGCCGCTTTTCCAAAAACCGGCGTAACGAAGCCTGTCGAAACGGCGCTTCGTTAGTGGAAGAATCAGACCGGTTATTACAGGCAATGAACCTGGCACCATCGGACGTAAACAACAAACCGGTAACCAGTTTAAGTGTTGGCCAGCAACAGCGAGTTGCAGTAGCCAGAGCTCTGATCGGACGTCCACCACTGATCATCGCAGATGAACCAACATCTGCATTGGATAGTGATACTCAACAGGCGTTTATCGAGCTTCTGTTTAACGAAGTTAAAGCAGCGAGAAGCACCTTGCTGTTTGTCAGCCACGATGCATCGCTTGCCAGCACATTCGATCGTCGAGTCGATCTGCCCGATATCAATATCATTACTGGATCAGGCACAGTTCCGGCGGTGTCGAAATGATCGCGCTGGCCTGGAAAAGTATTCGCAATCGTTGGCCAACCGCGTTGCTGGCAGTACTGGCTATCGCCATGAGTGTGGCGTTAATACTGACGGTTGAAAAGATCAGACGCGACGCTAGAAACAGTTTCACTCAAACAATTTCCGGTACCGATCTCATAATCGGTGCTCGAAGCGGTGCTGTTCAGCTACTGTTGTACTCGGTGTTTCGAATAGGTAATGCAACCAACAATATCAGTTGGGAAAGTGTGGACGATATCAAAAAACGGGCAGCAATCGATTGGATCATACCGATATCGCTTGGTGATTCACATGCCTCGTTTCGCGTGCTTGGAACTAATCTGGACTATTTCAGTCACTATCGGTACGCAGACAAACGTTCTCTGGAACTGGCTAACGGTGAACTTTTCGATGATGTGTTTGATGCGGTTATCGGAAGCGAGGTTGCAGCAAAACTCAACTACAAGGTTGATGACCAAATTGTTGTGGCGCACGGTACAGGCAAAGCCAATCTGGTAGTGCATGACAAACAACCTTTCCGGGTTAGCGGAATTTTAAAGGCGACGGGAACGCCTGTTGACCGGGCAGTACACGTAAGCCTTGAAGGCATTGAAGCGATGCACGTTGATTGGCAGAACGGTGCCGCCGTAAAAGGTGAAGCTACCAGAGCAGATACAATTCGACAGATGGATTTACAACCAAAGGCTGTAACGGCATTACTGGTAGGCCTCAAATCACGGGCAATGGTGTTTCGAGAACAGAGGGCTATAAACACTTACAGAGCAGAGCCACTACTTGCCATCCTGCCAGGTGTTGCCTTGTCAGAACTTTGGGGCCTGGTTAGTGTGGCCGAGATTGCGCTGTTTATCGTATCGATTTGTGTCGTGGTGGCAGGGCTTGTTAATCTGATCTCTGTCCTTCTCGCAGGCCTGAATGAGCGTCGCCGGGAAATGGCCGTACTGCGCTCGGCCGGTGCAAGACCGTCTCACATTTTCGCGCTGCTGTGCATCGAATCCACGGTGCTAACGCTTGCCGGTATTGTTGTTGGTGTTGTAATGCATTACGTGCTAATAGCACTGGGCTCGTTGTTTATGCAGGAAAAGTTTGGCTTGTCTATTGCGTTAGCCCCCCCTGACGGTACGGATGTGAAGATATTGTTTACTATTGCAGTGGCGGGACTGATAGCGGGCTGTGTACCCGCCTTACAAGCGTATCGAAAATCACTCTCGGACGGACTTTCACAGCGCTTGTAGTTAATGAAAATGCGAAAAGTACAATTGTTAGAACAAATAACACAGTTTGGCAGTACCTTTAATCAGACAAAACCGTTTGGAACCAACTGAGTTTGAGATAGCAGGAGAACCTGATTATGAAAACCAGAAGAAGCATCGTTGCAGGCGCAGCCGTCATAATTGCACTGTTCTCACTCAGTACGCAATCTGCCTGGTGGTGGCCGTTTTCAAGTGAAGACAATAAATCAGCCAACAGCGCTGAGGTCACTGAACTTGGCTGGGAAGATCTTATCCCGGACGATTTCGTGCAACCCGAAAATCCACTTATGTCAATGACTCAAGAAGAAATCGACAAACTACTTGATGGCAGTGAGGAATCCAACGCCGAAATGGCACGCTTGGAACAAGAGTTTTACTATGCGCCGGTTGTTGATGAGCTGGACGGACAAAGAATAAAAATTCCCGCCTACATTACGCCACTTGAATTTGATGGTCAGGATGAAGTGAAAGAATTTTTACTGGTTCCCTATGTGGGTGCTTGTTTGCACACACCACCCCCTCCTGCAAATCAGGTTTTACATGCAATATCACCAAAGATGGTCAAGAACCCTGGCATGTATGAAGCAGTCTGGGCAATCGGCACAATTCGCACCGAAACAGTAAAGAGTGTTCTTGTTGAATCCGGGTACAAACTGGAAGTTGAAAACGTCATTCCGTACACGGAAGAGTAATCTGGCCACCAGTTTTAAAAGGGGTCGACACTTATTTCTGAATCCGATTCAATAACTCTGCAATGGCTGCCCAATACTGCTTATCGAAATCGCTGCTATCAGAGAAACCGAAATTGTTGTGTTGCGCGCCATTGATTGTGACCAAAAGCTTGTCGCCGGGTACGGCATCATAAAGCTGTCTTCCTTGCGAATACGGCACCACCTCATCAGCTGTCCCATGCACAACCAGTACGAATGATGTTATCGATTTAACTTTCTCGCTATTTTGAAACGCGGTATCAAGGTAGTTGTTGGAGTTTTTCACCAGTAAACGCATCAGCCAGTTTTGCTCAAGCAGCATATCCCGCGGATTGGAAAATGGAGTGACCAGTACCACCCCTGCAAAATTTTCGTTTTGCGCAAGCTCTATTGCAACACCTGAACCCAGCGAACGCCCTAGCAATACGATATTTTCTTTCGCGTATCCCAGTGTATTAGTTGCGTATTCCAGAGCAGCTCGAGCATCTTTATAAATTCCTTTTTCGCTCGGCGTCCCATCACTATTCAGATACCCACGATAGCTCACACCTAATACACCGCTACCGAGTGATCTTATGTACTCAAGTACTTCAGACCTCTGGTGAATATTGCCACCATTACCGTGAAAATATATTGTCAGAACATCGGTCTGTTCGTTTGGCAGATAAAGTACGTGAATATTGACATTGTCACTGGTTTTTAAATCCACCCCCTGGATTCGTCTTTCAGCCAGTTCCTGTTCACCGAGTGCACCGTTTTTACCAGGTGCGAACGTTACAAGCTCAGCTGGTACACAGCTGATTTGTAAACACACTAGCAACAGCCAGAACCATTTCATACAGGGTTTCTCGTCAGTGTTTGGTCATCGCACTTTACACATTCCAGCTTTTCACCGATTTTCGATTGACGGCCAGCTTCGGTTATAACCCATTCTCTATTCATCCATGGCGGATTATGTCGAACATGTTGAGAATGGCCACATTGAAGTTGAGCCACCCAGTCATTTTCTTCATCCAGATGGTATCCGATAATCATCTGTTCCATAGCCATATTCCTTGCGATTTTTTGCGGCGGCGCTCAACCTCAAACTCTCCTACAGTGTTCGAACTGACCAGCAAAATGACAACCAGCCAAGAATGAAACACACACCACCCAGTGGAGTAATCACCCCCAGCTGAGTATTGCCCGTGAGCGCCATGGCGTACAGACTGCCACAAAAAAGGCAGATTCCAACAATGAACAAGGTCGCGCTCACCGTCATTGGTCTGTGCTTCGATATCAGACCACAGGCTATGAGTGCCAGGCCGTGAAAGCTTTGATAGAAAACGCCAGTGTCGATCCAACCCAATGCCTTTTCATCCAGCAGATTTTTCAGACCATGCGAAGCAAACGCACCTATGAGTACGGTTGTAAGACAGAACAACCCGCCGACGATCAGAATCCATTTACTGAAATTTGTATTATTCATTTTTTAAGATAACGAAAAACGATTCACTCAACGTGGTTCGAAACACGGATTGCTCTTTAATTCAAATCGTGCACCACTTGCTCTTCAGAAGCTTGGCTCTGGTAGAGTACACGGATTCCTAATGCATTGCGGCGACCGGTATGTTTGAACATTTTAATGAAGAAGCAGTACGCTGTGGAGATCTGGATATCTTCGTGCGGCACGGCGGTAATTCGAAGGCTCCCGGGCTGCTGCTTTTACATGGTTACCCACAAACATCTGCCATGTGGGAACATGTAGCGCCGCTAATGGCGAAGAATTACCATGTTATCTGCCCTGACCTGCGTGGGTATGGCCGCTCGTCAAAACCCGAATCCGACCCAGAACACTTGACCTATTCAAAACGCGCCATGGCGAACGACGCCATATCGGTCATGGAACACTTTGGACATAAGCAATATTACGTCGGCGCACATGATCGCGGCGCACGAGTTGCTCACCGGCTCGGGCTGGACCATAGCGAAAAGGTATTAGCAATGGTATTACTCGACATCGCCCCTACCCGTGAAATGTACGCTCATGCTAAAAGCGCATTTGCCACGGCTTATTGGCATTGGTACTTTTTAATCCAGCCCTCACCCTTGCCCGAAGATATTATCGGGCAAAATGCAAGACAATACTGGCTGCATAAATGTATGAATCAGACCAAAGGTGCAAAACCGTTTTCCGACGCGGCGCTTGAAGAGTACCTGTCTGCGTTTGAAGACCCGGCAGCTATCCACGCAAGCTGCGAAGACTACAGAGCAGCGGCGACAATCGATGTTTCTCATGACGATGAAGACGGTGAGCGAAAACTGAATGTACCGTTAAAAGTGATCTGGGCAAAAAACGGCGCAGTTGATAACAACTTTGATGTACTCGCACTTTGGCGCGAACGGGCAGAACAAGTAGAAGGAGAAACCGTAAAGGCAACTCACTATATGGCTGAGGAATTTCCGGACACTATCGCTGACCACTTTTCAAGATTCTTTGAAAATACAGGCTGAAGAGAAAATCGAACTGTATGATGCAAGACCAATTGCACAAAACGTTGCGGTTAATTTGTAGACATGTCGTTCGCAAGCGGCACGCTTTAGGTGATCACAATGCGTGCGGGACCAACGCACCGTTAACTGCGCCATCTTGAAAAACGATGCGATGCAACAAGGAAATACCATGTCATCACATGACCGTTCACTATATCTGCGCTATGCAGATGCTCTGCGTCATCCCGGCGATTTTTCTGCTGCGGTGTCCGGTTTGTTTTCCTCAGACGCGAACATCAACGTAGTTCACCCGTTCAATGAGCTGCAGGGCGCAGATGCCTACCTTTCCAAGTTTGTCGCCCCGCTCCAGCAGGCATTTGTGGGGCTTTACCGACGTGACGACATCTTTATGTCCGGACAGTTCGAGGGCAAGGACTGGATCAGTTCAACAGGCTACTACATCGGACAATTTGCACACGACTGGATTGGACTGACAGCCACAAACACACTGTGTTACTTGCGCTATGGCGAATTTCATCAGATCGAAAACGGAAAAGCTGTCGAAAGCTATATCTATCTGGACATTCCTGAACTAATGATCGCCTGCAATCAATGGCCTTTGAGCATGGGCCCGGGCCTGTCGCGCGGATATACCGGGTTGATACATGGGCCCGCTACCCGTGACGGTGTGATCACAAACGCGCCTGATCCAGCCGAAGGGCAGCGCAGCTACCAGGTTGTCACCGATATGCTTGCCGGATTGGCAACTGAGAACGAGGCGTGGCGACCCTACTGGCACGACAATATGATGTGGTATGGTCCGGGCGCTTTTGGCAGTTTCATCGGAATCGATGAATTTGCATCGTTTCAGGTTCCCTTCGAGTCGCAGTTTGATGGATGGTCGGGTGGGTCCAAAAACAACGGGATGACAAAGCACTTCACGCGATTTGGTGAAGGGAACTATACCTGCTCGGGCGGATGGCCGTCCCTGACGGGTATCAACGTGAAACCGTTTCTTGGACAGGAGCCAACGGACGAACGGGTTTTTATGCGCGTTTGTGACTGGTGGCGGCGCGAAGATGAGCTTCTCGTCGAAAACTGGGTCTTTGTCGATGTTCCACATGTCTTGCTACAGTTAGGATTTGATCCATTGCCAAATTGGAAGAATGAGTAAAGTGAATCCAGTAGGATTGCCTGCTTACCTGGCCAATTCCCGGTGTGCACGACGGATATCAACGTTCGTCTGAGCCTCTTCCTTCAAAGAATCAATCGATTTTTTACTCATGCGCATATCCTCACCCGCGTAAGCGGTGGTGCAATATTATCGGCACTGCAAGTTCTTCTTCATCACTCAAATGGCGCTGCAATAATGCCTCAATCGCCAGAGCAGTCGAGTGCAACTGGCCCATTTCGTTGCGATGCTTGTTATCGCCAGATTCAATAAGCGCAATAGCACGATTCGCTGTTTGAGTAAAACTGACCAATACCTTGTTCAAGTCAACATGGTCTTTTTCCAGAATTTCCAAACCCGCATCGAATCGCGAATCGGCTTTGGATAGCTCCGGGAAGTAGCTATGATCTTCCCAGCCATGGTGTCCATGCAGGTTGTTGATCAAGGAACCGCCTCTATAAACCAGAAGATTTATATAGTCATCTGCAGATTTATCGCCATCAAGAAAACGCTCAGCATCCTTAACCACCGTTGAGCTTACACGCCGGAACATTTGATGAGCACCCAACCATTGCCGCGTCTTGTCTTTGAAGCCAGCATGCTCGGGCCAGCTATCACGCGGGTACTGGCCTAGCAACACCTGCATCTCTGCGGGCATATCATTCGTGCGCATATCAAAATCAGGTGACATATCAACTCTCCCAAACTATCAGCCAGCCATTCGATTACCTGTTGCTGTAGCTGAATAATATGGTGTTACAATATGTCGCACAGATTAACCATTTAGAAATAATAGTTCTATTAATTAGTACACAGGCAGAGACCACAATGGGGCAAATCGAAGAACTTCGCGCATTTGTGCAAATAGTGGAACAGCAAAGCATTGGTAAAGCCGCAGAGCAAGCGGGCATCGCAAAATCGGCGATGAGTCGAAAACTAAAGATGCTTGAAGAACGAATGCAGGCAGTGCTCATCACTAGAACCACTCGCCAATGGGGTTTGACAGAATCAGGCCGGCAGTATTACGAGCGCGGTGTGGATATGCTCAATGCGTTCGACGAGTTTGAAGCACGAGTTCGTAACGAAAACCTTGAACTTAAAGGAGATATTCGACTCTCTGTTCCGCTCTACTTTGGTCAGAGAAGTCTGTCCACGCCGTTACTCGAGTTCGCGGAACAAAACCCTGATGTAAGAATCGATGTGGAATTTAGCGACCGGCTTGTCGATGTGGTTGCCGAGAACTATGACATGGTAGTACGAATATCTGAGCTGAAGGATTCCTCGCTTATCGCAAGAAAGCTTTGTCAGACTCGTCATATTTACTGCGCCAGTCCGGGTTACCTTGCGAACTCAAGCGAGATTAAAGTGCCAAAAGACTTTCAAGCTCATCGTATTTTGCAGTACGGATCATCAAAACGCACTAAGTGGACTTTCACCTCCTCAACCAGCAAGGATATAAGTGTTAACTTGACGTCTTCTCTTAACTCTCACGATGGTGCATTTCTGATTGAAGCGGCAGAAACAGGATTAGGTATTGCCAGGCTACCTGATTTTCTAGCAGATGCTTCAATAAAATCTGGAAAGCTCGAGCGGGTATTGAGCTCGTACGAACACAAACCTCAAGGGGTGTACTTTGTATACCCGTCAAATCGCTACCTGCCTCACCGTACTCGCGCACTAATGGATTTTTTAAGACAAAAGTTCTGACGTGATATAAGACAACTTGAAAGTGTCTCCAGGAAATATCAGTATGATCGAAAACACTTCGTCGCTTAAGAACGACATTATCGAAAACTTCGGTACTCCGTGCGCGGTAATCGATCTGGATGTGGTTGAGCGCAACATTAAAAAAGCCCAGTCACTCTGCGACAACGCAGGACTGTCCAACCGCCCTCACATTAAAACGCACAAATCGCCAATACTGGCGCAATTGCAAATAGACGCAGGAGCCAAAGGCATCACATGCCAAAAACTAGGTGAAGCAGAAATCATGGCCAATGCCGGCATCACTGATATTATTATTGCCACCAATCTACTCGGCGCTGCCCGATCGGGAAAGCTGGGTGCTCTGCAAAAACAATTGCCACTTAAGGTGTGTGCTGATAACACGGTATCGCTGGCGGAATATGC
>CALJNA010000103.1 GCA_937981955.1 uncultured Granulosicoccaceae bacterium | reverse complement strand
GGGCACGTCATTTTCCGGACGGTCAGCTTCGGGCGTAGATCGATCCAGATCGGTTGCAGGCATGATTGGGCCACGGTTGAAAAACACCTTGTTTCTAGCCGGTGTCACAGCATTAATAGCCGTACCACTTGCCATAATCTTGGGATTGAGCGCGGCGCTTTATCGAAATTCCTGGTACGACCGTTCGGTTAACGCGACAACTCTCACCACTATTTCGATGCCGGAATTTTTTGTTGCCTATGTACTCATTCTATTGTTTGCCTCTTTGTGGAAAGTGTTTCCATCCTTGGCAACGGTTGACCCGGGAATGTTGCTAGGCGAACGACTTAACCGGATTGCCCTGCCGGCGATAACACTAACGCTTGTTATCGTTGCACACATGATGCGCATGACTCGCGCCGCTATTATCAATTTGCTGGCCAGCCCGTATATCGAAATGGCACGGCTAAAAGGTGCCTCACGTTCAGAAATTATTCTCAAGCATGCCTTGCCGAATGCCTGGGCACCTATCGCAACGGTTATTGCGTTCAACCTGGCTTATCTTGTTGTTGGTGTAGTAGTAGTAGAGGTTGTGTTTGTCTACCCCGGTATTGGCCAGCTAATGGTTGATTCGGTTTCGTCTCGCGATATTCCAGTGGTGCAGGCCTGTGCTTTGATATTTGCCGGTACCTATATCGTGCTTAATTTGATTGCTGATGTCATTGGCATTGTGACCAACCCAAGGCTGTTACACCCGCGATGACTGAGCCTACCGAGTCTGGCTATACCGCTGCAGCGGAGGTTGGTGCGACCAGAACGCGCCGGTCACGCGGTGAGCGTTGGTGGCTGGCTTTAAAAAAAGCACCGCTGTCTGCATGGTTCGGCATGATTGTCATTGCAGCGTACGTGATTGTCGCGCTCTTCGCCCCGTGGCTGGCGCCTTATAAAGAAGATCAGATATTTGCAACCCCGTTTGCAGCGTGGGATGAAACCCACCGTTTCGGTACTGATCAAATTGGGCGGGATATTCTTACCCGGCTTATATACGGTGCCCGAAACACCATGGGAATTGCCCTGGCTACCACCATATTGTCTTTTATCATTGGTGGTGGACTGGGACTGATTGCGGCGATTAATCGTTCCTGGCTCGATCAACTGCTGAGTCGCACAACCGATGTCATTATGGCCATACCGGGTCTCATATTCGCGCTTATGTTGCTATCGATTTTCAAACCCAGCGTGATGAGCCTGATTTTTATCATCGCAGTACTCGACAGCACCCGCGTTTTTCGGTTAACGCGAGCGGTAGCGATTAATGTTGCCGTTATGGATTATGTAGAGGTTGCGCGATTGCGCGGAGAAAAACTTGGCTGGGTCATGCGGCGCGAAATTCTTCCAAACATCATGCCACCGTTGGTGGCGGAATTCGGGTTACGTTTTTCATTTGTATTTTTAACCATTGCAGCCTTGTCTTTTCTTGGCGTTGGTATTCAACCGCCAACGGCTGATTGGGGTTCAATGGTGCGTGACAATGCATCCCTTATACAGTTTGCCCAATACGATTTGAAAGCCGGCATAACCCCACTGTTACCAGCAGCTGCCATCGGTTTGCTGACTGTTGCCGTGAATTTTGTGGTTGATTGGTTTTTGCATAAAACCAGCGGGTTGCGTGATGAACACTAACAGCAAAATGACCGGCGTTATTCATAGCCCGGACTCGAATAGTTCGGATGAAAGTACAGCACCTTTGCTCGACATGCGCAACGTACACATTGAAGGATTCTCCGATGAGAAATGGCACCCGATTATTAAAGGTGTAGACCTTCGACTTGAACGTGGTCAGATTATGGGCTTGATTGGTGAATCTGGAGCGGGAAAATCAACGCTTGGGCTTGCGGCTATGGGCTTTGCCCGGGCGGGTTGCCGGTTTACTCAGGGAGAAGTGTTGTTTGATGGTGAAGACATTCTTAAGTTAAAAGAATCGAAACGACGAAAGTTGTGGGGCACACGCATCGCCTACGTTGCTCAGTCAGCGGCAGCGGCTTTCAATCCTGCGCACCGTTTACTTGATCAAACAATCGAATCGGCCAATCGCTCGCAGTTGCGTGCAGAAAATGAGTCTCGTAAAGATGCGGTAGAGCTGTATGATTCGTTGCACTTGCCAGACCCTGAGAATATTGGCGCAAGATACCCGCATCAGGTTTCCGGCGGACAGCTGCAACGAGTCATGACAGCGATGGCCATGTCTGCCCGGCCAGACCTGATCATTTTCGATGAGCCTACCACTGCATTAGATGTAACAACGCAAGTCGAGGTGCTGGCATCGATGCGTGAAATTGTTGAAAAACATAATACCGCTGCAATATACATAACACACGATCTGGCGGTCGTAGCTCAGATGGCCGACGTCATTAAAGTCCTTCGATACGGTGAGGAAGTGGAGGAGGCTGAGACACGCACTATGTTGAGTTCCCCCAGGGAGGAATACACTCGATCGCTGTGGTCGGTGCGTGCGTTGGAAAAACCTGAAGAAAAAGGTGAGGATATTGTTTTATCCATGCAGAATATTGATGCTGCTTATGGGCGTGTACCTGTCTTGTTTGGCATCAATATAAATCTACCGCGTGGTAAAACCGTTGCGGTGGTCGGTGAATCCGGCTCGGGAAAATCCACTGCCGCCCGAGTGATAACAGGACTTCTGCCACCTAGCAAAGGTTCCATCGTTTTCAATGGAGAAACCTTACCTGCCGCTTTAAAAGATCGAACTGCAGAACAGTTACAACGGATTCAGATGATTTATCAAATGGCTGATACCGCTATGAACCCGCGGCAAACAGTCGAAGAGATCATCGGTCGTCCCATCGAGTTTTATCACGGTATTACCGGCAGTGCGAAACAAAACAGAATCGCAGAGCTGCTTCGTATGATCGAACTGGATGAGTCCTTTCTCGATCGTTTACCATCAGAACTATCTGGCGGTCAAAAGCAACGTATCTGTATTGCGCGTGCGCTTGCGGCAGAACCTGATGTGATTATTTGTGATGAAGTAACATCTGCGCTCGATCAGATTGTGCAGGAAGGCATATTGAAGTTATTGCTTCGATTGCAGGAGGAATTTGGTATCAGTTACTTATTTATCACACACGATATCGCGACGGTAAAAGCCATTTCCGATGAAATCGTGGTGATGTTTCAGGGTAAAGTGGTAGAGCAGGGACTTAAAAGCGATATCTTGTCTCCACCTCATCCCGAGTACACTGAATTACTGCTTTCGTCTGTGCCGGAAATGGATCCTGACTGGCTTACCGGGCTGCTTGAATCCCGTTCTTGATTAAGCAAGCCCGCCAGAAATATGCACGGTTCCGATCAACCGACTTTTGTTGAATTCCTGCATCCGACCAAGCACATCAACACCGACTTGGCGATACAAACTCAGAAGATCAACAAGTACCCAATTCTCTCTTATAAGCCCGTTTTCCAGTCGCCAAAAATCAAGACTACGTAAGAGCACTTCTTTTCCTGCTGGAGCTATACCCATCCAACCGTCATCGCTTAGTGTCAAGCGCATATTTGGCCAGCCGGTTTCGCAAACATAATCGCCTTCGCTTACCCAATGCGACATTAGATCGGCTGTTGCATCGAGTTTACGATCGGGCATGCCATTTAAAAAAGGTATTTGATGCCAGTGACGAAAGCCGGATATACCGCGGCTAGTGCCAATACCGGCTGGTCCATACCAGTTGAATCTTGGGTGCCAGTACTTTTCGAGTTTCATAACGGCAGGATCAGGGTTACCCGGATACTTGCACAAGTCGGTCAGCATGTTTATCACATGTTCCTTCGTTGCCTGTCCATCGCCGCTCACATCAAGGCCATCACAACTCATCGGACCTGGAGTACAGAGGTAACTACCCAGCTGCGGTGCCATAGGCCATGCATTGGCCAGCATCATGAGTTCGGGGATATCCCATATAGCCTGCATTTCAATGACTTTTCCATTTTCGATACGGAAAAATTCGTGATAACGCATATGAGCAAGGTGCCCGGTAGGGGGAATGCCTAAAAACGGAGACACAAAGGTACCCATGTAGTTGCCCATAGTACCAATCCAGTCCTGACCTTCAGGCGTAGTGCCTGCGAGCATGATCAGCTCGCGACGTTCCAGGTCGGGCAGAGCGTCAGCCAATGGAGACAGACAGGTTTCCATAAAGGCATCGGGGCCTTCGATTTCGCCAAAAGGGTGTCCGAGTTTCAGTGTGGCATTGGGTGCCAACAGCTCGCGAAGTGCTGCACGTGCAGCATCAGGTTCAAAGCTTGATGCGACACGTTGATAGTTTGCAAAACACGCTTTAAGTTCAGTCGGGTTCATTGTGCTCTGGCATGGTTAAAACCTGATTCTATCTCATGTCCGGCCTTGTAAGCTGGTTGAAATTCGGCAGTGGCGTTGTTAGTCTGCACCTGCCCGATCTGTTGTCTTACTGTTTTTAATCCCATCATTCCTAAGCTTATGCAATTTCCCAGTCCACCCCCTTATACATCGCAGCGCTCCGCCGTCATGGCTGAGAACATGGTTGTCGCATCTCAACCTTTGGCCGGTCAGGCTGGTGTGAGTATGCTGAGCCAAGGTGGCAATGCGGTCGATGCGGCCATAGCCACCGCTATCACGCTGACGCAGGTCGAACCCACCGGCAATGGTATCGGTTCGGATGCTTTCGCCATTGTATGGGACGGGAAATCGCTGCATGGTTTGAACGCATCTGGCCGATCACCTGCAAGCTGGCGACCGGATCGGTTCGCATCCCCTGGTGGAATTCCCGAGCGTGGTTGGGAAACCGTTACGGTGCCAGGTGCTGTCAGTGCATGGGTCGAACTGCACAAGAAATTCGGCAAGTTGCCATTTGAAAAACTGTTTGAACCGGCTATACGGTACGCCGAAGCAGGTTTTGTCGTATCCCCCATAATTGGCAAACTCTGGGGTATTGGCGGTGCCTTACTAAAAGATCAGCCCGGGTTTGCGGATCACTTCCTACCGGGTGGGCAAGCTCCAGTTGCAGGTGAGCGTTTTATCAATCATGCGGCGGCTAAAACGCTCACCAGCATTGCAGAAACTAACGGTGAAGCGTTTTATCGAGGACATTTGGCAGAACAAATCGCGCTCGACGCAGCCAAACATGGAGCGGCTTTATCTGTTGAAGATATGGCGGCGCACCAACCCGATTGGTGTGGCACAGTGTCGCAAGACTTTGAACAAATATCCTTACACGAGATTCCTCCAAACGGGCAAGGCATAAGTGCCTGCATGGCGTTGGGTATGCTTGCACATACCAACATCAAGGATTTTGGACCTGACGATCCGCAAGCGATGCATCTGATGTTTGAAGCCATGAAGCTGGCATTCAGGGATTCCGCCGCTTATGTTGCTGATGCTGCTTTTATGAATACAGTCTCTGCATCAGATTTACTGGACCCGACTTATCTTGAACAGCGAGCCAGCCTTATTGATCCTGTGAAAGCGCAGAATTTTGAAAGTGGTTCGCCAAAGCAGGGTGGCACTGTTTGTTTATCCACGGCAGATGCAAGCGGCATGATGGTGTCGTTCATTCAATCAAACTATGCAGGCTTTGGTTCCGGGGTTGTGGTCCCGAATACGGGAATCCATTTGCAAAACAGAGCCTGCGGTTTCACTGTTGAGAAGAACCACCCAAATCAAATTGATGGTGCTAAGCGTCCATTCCATACCATCATTCCCGGCTTTCTGATGAGCGGTACTCAACCATTAATGGCATTCGGTGTTATGGGAGGCATGATGCAGGCACAAGGGCATGTGCAAATGACATTGCGCACTCAAATCTGGGGGCAGGACGTTCAGAGCGCGATAGATGCACCTAGGTGGCGCGTTACTGACGGATTGGCTGTGTCGGTTGAAGAAGCTATGAAACCAGAGCTTGTTCAGGCGCTGACGGATATGGGTCACCAAATAAGTATTGAAAAGCCGGATCTTGCATTTGGGTTTGGTGGTGCTCAATTAATACATCGACTCGAATCAGGGGCTTACGCAGGAGGCTCAGACCCTCGCAAGGATGGTGGTGCGTACGGATATTGATGCCCACCCTCCGAGCAAGGCATCTGTTCTGAGTAGCGATGGCCGGACCACTGCCAACGATACTGTTGGTAAAGGCCAGCCGAATTGTTCTGACAGCGCACAAAGCCTTGAGAATCGGTCCGCTGGACTGTTCCATATTGGCATAAAGTGATATAAATACTGTCAACTCGATTCAATGATTTATTACCGAAAATCGAGATTAATTAACCCTGCCGAGGACACCATGAACAACACTATCAATCGCAGACAATTTTTGGGCGGTGCTGCCGCTGTTGGTATTAGCTTGTCTCTGCCAAAGGAGTTACTGGCAGAGGGCGGTAAAGTCAATTTTTATAACTGGGACACCTACATTGGTGAAACCACTATTGAGGACTTTGAAAAAGCCACTGGCATCAAAGTGCAATATGACCTGTATGCAGATAACGACGAACTGTTTGCTAAACTCAAAGGTGGTAATCCCGGTTACGATATAATCGTTCCATCAAACGACTATATTGAGCAAATGCTTGATGCTGACATGTTGCTGCCGTTAGACATGTCAAAAATACCCAATGCAGCCAATGTTGATCCTGCATTCATGGATCCTAGTTTTGACCCTGGCCGAAAGTACAGCTTACCTTATATGTGGGGAACCATAGGCGTGGGCTACAGAAAGTCTGCGGTCGATGGTGAAATCACATCCTGGGAAGATCTTTATGCTTCAGACAAATATTCAGGACGAATTGCGCTGATGAATGAGTCTAAAACTGTGCTGCAAATGGCGTTGAAACTGATGGGTAAATCCATTAATGACTGGACTGATGAAAATCTTGCTGCTGCTGAGGAAATGCTTATCAAGCAGAAGCCACATATCACTGCATTCGCGCAAGACAACGGACAAGACTTGTTGCTGTCTGGTGAAGTTGATTTAGCAATGGAATGGAATGGCGACATTCTGCAAATAATGGAAGAGGATGACGATATTGGATACGTTGTCCCTAAAGAAGGTACGTTGCTTTGGGAGGACGCCATGTGTATTCCAAAAGGTGGTGAAAATGTTGAAAACGCTCACGCGCTCATCAATCACTTACTCGAAGGCGAGGTTGGTGCTGGTATCGCAAGTTTTATCAACTATGCAACACCAAACAAAGCAGCTCAGGCTTTAATGGACAAAGAGTATCTGGAAAACCCTGCCATATTTCCCGCCGTTGAAGCGACTAGTGTCAGTGAAGCATCTGTTTATCCAGGTGCTGAATGGGTGCAGAAAATCGATGAGACCTGGACTCGGATAAAAGCTGCTGGTTAGGCTAATTTGCCGATAGTCGAAGTGCGTGAAAACCTGTCTTTGTTAGCCGCACAAGACTCGGCCGATAGGGAGTCTGCAATGCACTTCCCCTCGTACAGCAATCGTATCGAATAATCAGGCGCTTAAGGTAATCAAGTGGCCAGCCCGTTACAGGCTGGCCTCCTTGTCTCAGATGGCAAAGGCTTTTGGATAGTTTTAAACACAAACCATTTTCTTTTTTGGCTTTTGGTGTCCCATCCCTGGGCTGGCTGCTGATTTTCTTTCTGGTGCCGCTGGGCATCATCTTCATGTACAGTTTCGGTGAGAACGTGTCTCTCGTTGATATCGAGACGACATGGACGTTCGATAATTACGCCCGTATATTCAAACCAGAAATCATGACGCTGCTGTGGCGAACCGTCTGGATTTCGCTCGTGGCCACGGTGGTGTGTTTAATTGTCGGATTTCCGGTGGCTCTGGTTATCGCAACAGCATCACCGGCAGCCAAAGCCTGGTTGCTGCTTCTTATCATGTTGCCGTTCTGGACCAACTTGCTTATTCGCACTTACTCACTTCTTAATATACTTGGCACCCGCGGCCGATTAAATGAGTTGTTGGGGTGGTTGTGGTTACGCTGCAATGATTTTTTAAGCTTTATAGGAGCAGGTGAACTCGGTTTACTGGGTGAGAAGTTTGTACCGATAAAATTTCTGGGCACGCCAAGTGGTGTGGTGTTGGGAATTATCTATGTATCCTTGCCGTTTGCCATTTTACCGCTGTACTCATCATTAGAACGAATGGATCGCTCCTATCTGGAAGCCAGTATGGATCTGGGTGCAGGACAGATGCAGACGTTTTTCAGAATTTTGGTGCCCCTGGCCATGCCCGGAATTCTGACCGCGTTTATCATTACCTTTATTCCAGCGCTGGGGCAGTTCTTGATACCAGACCTGTTAGGGCGAGGTCAGGTTGATATGGTCGCTAATGTGATTCAAAGGCAATTTAAGGGTGCGAACGACTGGCCGTTTGGATCAGCTTTGTCACTGATGCTTCTGTACGTCACTTTCATATTACTGGCATTGCGTGCGTTTGGAGATGCGGCAAAAGCCCGCCGTGAGAGTATTCGCTAATGGGAGTCTCGCGCCGATATCGTCACAAACCAAAACCGTTTGACTATTCTCGCAAGTGGTCTTTGCGATCTGTATTTCTGCTCGCGGGCTTGTTTCTGTATATTCCCATATTTGTACTGATCATCTTTTCGTTCAATAATTCCAGGCGTGGTGGCAACGTTATCTGGAAAGGGTTCACTACAAAATACTATGAGAAGGCGTTTGGCAATGAGGATTTGATGCTCGCATTTGGCAACACCTTGACCATTGCAGTTATATCAACGTTTATCAGTATAATATTGGCCACCTTAACTGCCATTCTATTGTGGCGGTTTCGATTTCCACTTAAGCCTTTCTTTGAAGGACTTGTTGCATTACCTATTGTTATCCCGGAAATTTGCATGGGTGTATCGCTCGCCATGTTTTTCTCGGCCATTGGTTGGCTTGGAAACACCAGTGATATCTGGCCCCTGAATCTAATTAACATTATCATTGCACACATTACGTTCAGTTTTCCATTCGCGGCTATGGTAATTCGCACACGCCTGCAAAGTTTCAACCGTGAGATGGAAGAGGCGGCCCTTGATTTAGGTGCCAGTGAATTTCAAGTATTCAAAGACATACTGCTGCCGCACTTGAAACCAGGTATTGTTGCCGGTGCGCTATTGGCGTTTACGCTTTCTCTCGATGATTTTATTGTGACCTTTTTTACATCAGGCCCCAATACGATAACCTTTCCTGTAAAAATCTATTCAATGGTGCGTTTCTCGGTAACGCCGGAGATTAACGCTGCCTCCACGGTATTGATTTTATTAACGCTGTTGCTCACTTTCCTCGCACTAAGACTACAAAAGAAGGAATTGGACGATTCGCATGACTGATAATCCCATTGTCTCGATCAGGCATGTTTCCAAGTATTTCGGAAAATTTGCGGCACTTGAAGATGTGTCGTTGGATATTCATGCGGGTGAGATATTTGCACTGTTGGGTCCATCCGGTTGTGGTAAGTCGACACTGCTGCGCATATTGTCAGGCTTTGAAACGCCAAGTGAGGGTGAGTTACTTCTGGATAATAAAGATCTCGTGCCGCTAAAACCCAACAAGCGACCCATTAATATGGTGTTTCAATCCTATGCTGTATTTCCACATATGACGGTTGAAGATAACGTAGCCTATGGATTGAAGATGGAAGGTGTGTCCAAATCTGAGATAACGAGTAGAGTTAATGAGGCGCTCGAACAGGTCCACCTGACCGGGTTGGGACAACGAAAACCAAACCAGCTATCCGGCGGTCAACGTCAGAGGGTGGCGTTAGCCCGAGTATTGGTGAAAAAACCTCGATTGCTGTTGCTTGATGAACCGCTATCGGCATTGGATGCAAAGCTACGTGATGCCATGCGACTGGAGCTGGTGAAACTACAGGAATCTGTTGGAATCACTTTTGTTATTGTTACGCACGATCAATCAGAAGCAATGGCTATAGCTGATCGAATTGCGGTACTTAACGATGGAAAATTACGGCAGCTTGCAACACCGGCTGAACTGTACCAGAGACCGGTGGATGCGTTTGTTGCCGACTTTGTTGGTAAAATACACTGTTTCGATGTTGCATCAGCTTCAATTGAAAATGAGCTTATACAGGTAACGTCATCGACGTTACCACCTCTATCGCTGCCACCATCGGTGATGAGCTCGGCTCTACATTCTCTGCCTGTTGCCAGTTCAGGTGGTGTTCAGCAAACCCAGCAATCAATTGGGCGGCAACCAAGATCGCAAACAGATGCAATTGGTAGGTTAGATTCTGCATCAGGAAAATTGGTTCTGGCCATTCGACCTGAGCACATCAGCGCTTCATTGTCAGAGCCGGCAAGTGCTGATGTTTCGCTATTGGGAAGTATTGGTGACATTGCTTTCCAGGGCCAGCACTCGATTCTGGAGATTGTTATCGACGGCAAACCATCACTGACTGCTATCGTTGAAAACGCCGCAGCGCAAGCTTTGCATAATGCGGGTTTTGGCTCTCCAGTCTGGGCGTATTGGACTGCGTCTGATATGTTGCTGCTGCCAGAAAATGCATCCAATGGATCGAATTGATAATTACTATACTGCCACGCTGAACGATCACACAGCGTATCCGACACTCGACGGTGATATTGATGTTGACATTGCGGTTGTCGGTGGTGGTTTCACAGGGATAGCCACGGCAGTTGAATTGGCCGAACGTGGCTTTAGTGTTGCCGTGTGTGAAGCGCATCGAGTTGGTTGGGGGGCAAGTGGTCGTAACGGTGGGCAAGTCACCGGTAGTTTATCTGGTGATCAAGCCATGCTTTCTCAGTTAAGAAAAACACACGGTAATGATGCAGCCGATTTTATCTGGCACTTGCGTTGGGAGGGGCACGATATTATTCGCGAACGCATCGCCCGTTATGCCATTGATTGTGATTTGAAAACAGGTCATTTGCAAACCGCCTGGCATGAGCGCGATGTTCCCGAGTATCAACAAATGTTGCAACTGGCACATAGCTATGGAATGGAAGACGATGTTTCATGGTTAAGTCGGGATGAAGTACACAGCATACTCGATACTCCGCTTTATCATGGCGGGCTGCGTAATCGACGCAACCTGCATTTACACTCTTTAAATCTGTGTGTCGGGGAGGCGAGAGCGGCAGCATCGCTCGGCGTTCAGATTTTTGAACAAACAAAAGTACTGGACATAAAGGGTGGTCGAAAACCTGCGCTTAAAACTGCTAATGGTACTATCAGGGCAAAGAAAATTGTTCTTGCCGGTAATGCATACCATCGATTAGCGCGTAAACAGCTTGGTGGTTTGTTGTTTCCTGCTGTATTGGGAAACATGACAACGCAAATCCTGGATGCTGAGCTTGCCGCTAAAATAAACTCTGAAGATCTGGCGGTGTACGACAGTCGTATGGTGCTTGACTACTATCGTTTAACTGCGGATAACCGGTTAATGTTTGGTGGGGGTACAAACTACAGTGGTCGTGACATTAATAATGTTGCAGACACACTGCGGCCTTCGCTTGAGTCTACCTTCCCGGCATTGAAGGGCATACAGATAGAGTATGCCTGGACCGGTACGGCTGGTATTGTCATGAACCGCATTCCCCTGGTAGGTAAGTTTGAGAACAATGTGTACTACGCGCAGGGTTACTCCGGACACGGTATCGCTACGTCGCACATTGTGGCGGAAGTGATTGCCGAAGCACTGACAGGTACGCTGGAGAAATTCGATGTGTTTGCCGGGTTCTCGCATCGACGTGTTCCCGGGGCACAAATTTTTGGCAGCGGTATGCTTGCCCTTGGAATGTGGTATTACCAGTTCAAGGAAAAGCTTGCAGGCTAGAATCGATCAAGCAATGAATACCAGGTCATTGCACCGGCAAGCAGGGCCGGTCTTGCAAGTGCGCCACCTGGAAACTGCGGGCAAGGCAGGTCCTTCAGAGTATTAAAATTCGTTGTATCCCCGCCAATGGCTTCTGCGATCGCTTTTCCGGATTCAACAGCCAGTGCAACACCGTGACCTGAATAACCACTGGCTGAGTAGCGCGAATTATCCAGTTTAACAACCAGTGGTAAACGCGAGCGTGTAATGGCCAGTGTGCCACCCCACGCGTATTCCAATTCGATGCCTTTTAGCTGAGGAAATACATGCGTTAATGGTTTACTCACCACACGTCGAATATCACTGGGAAATTGATAACGATACGTTTCTCCACCACCGAACAGCAGTCTGTTGTCTCTGGTGATTCGAAAGTAGTTGACCACAAATCGCGAATCGAATACTGCACGCCTTTGCGGTATTAATGCTTGTGCGGCATCACCCAACGGTTCCGTTGCGACGATAAAGTTATTGATGGGCATGACTCTTTGTTGAATACGGGCATCGAGACTTCCAGCGTATCCATTGCACGCCAGCACAAGGTTTTTGGCTAGAACGGAGCCTGAATCGGTTCGCACCAGCTCCTCACCGTTGGAGGTTGTTTCGATTGAAAGAACCTGGCTCTTCTCAAAGATCCGTGCTCCGGTTCCGTTATTGGCGCAGGAAGCTTGTTTGGCCAAACCATACGCCAGTTTTAGCGGGTGTATGTGGCCTGCGCCGTGGTCGAGCACACCACCATAGTAAACAGGTGAATCGATGTGTTGCCGAATTTGTTCTTTCGATAATACTTCAAGCTCATCGTAGCCATAGTCGCGTGCCAGTGAATGCGCATACTCGTGTGCTGCTTTCACATATCTGGGACGATGAAATGCGCTGATGATACCGGGGTGGTATTCAATATCGATGTGATGTTCGCTGCATAACTGGTGGATGGTTGCTTTCGCGCTTTGCGCGATGTTCCACAACGACTTCGCCCGTGCGATGCCCAGTTTTTTTTCCATCGTCGACTGAGCCATATTAAATCCGCTGCCCAGCTGACCACCATTACGCCCGGACGCACCCCACCCAACTCGGTGAGCGTCCAGAACCACAACTGACAATCCCTGATGTGCGCAGTGTAAGGCGGCTGATAATCCGGTATAACCCGCGCCTATGATACAAACGTCGGTAATGATATCGTCGCACAACACCGGATGTGCGGGAGTGTCACAAGAGGCAGCATACAAAGAAGGTGCGTGCTCGCCGACTTTGTCGCTATTGAGAAACGCGCTCATGACGAACTAAACATTCAGTAGAAGGTGTTCGCGCTCCCATGCGCTGATGACTTGTAGAAAGGCTTCAGCTTCATGTTGTTTTATTGCACTGTAGGCTGAGCAGAATTCTTTACCAAAGAACCGGTTAATATCATCGTCAGCTTTAAACAGATCAATGGCTTCGAGCAAACTTCGTGGCAAAGAATGCGGCAGGCTATAGGCATCCTTGCCAACCGCATCGCGTGGAGTATCTTTGGCAATCATGCCGAGTAGGCCTGCAGCCAAACTGGCGGCGATGGCCAGATACGGGTTGCAGTCCATGCCCACAACACGATTCTCTATACGTCGATTTTCAGCGGTCGAAACTGGAACACGCAACCCTGTAGTTCGGTTATCGGTATCCCACTCAAGGTTAATTGGAGCCGCATCATCAGGTACGAAACGGCGGTATGAGTTGACGTAGGGCGCTAACATGCATAATACCGACGGCAAATGATTTTGCTGTCCAGCAAGAAAACCGTAAAACAGGTTGCTTGGCTCATTTTTTTCGGTGTTAAAAACGTTTCTGCCGGTTTTCTTGTCTATAACACTTTGATGAATGTGCATTGCGCTGCCGGGTTCGTTTTGCATGGGCTTCGCCATGAACGTCGCAAAGCAATTATTCTTCAGTGCAGCTTCTCTGATTGATCTTTTATAGATAAACACTTGATCAGCCAGATGAACCGGGTCGCCATGAGATAGATTTATTTCTATCTGACCGGAACCTGCTTCCTGAATAATGGTGTCGATCTCAAAACCTTGCGCTTCGGCGAAATCATAGATGTCATCTATAACGGTTCCGTACTCTTCAACTGCGCTCATGCTATACGCCTGACGCGATACGCCTTGTCGTCCGGTTCGTCCAATAGGCGGCTCAATGGGCAATGTAGGATCGGTGTTTGGTTTGGTCAGATAGAATTCCATCTCTGGCGCTACAACCGGTGTCCATCCGTACTTATCGTACTCTGCCATTACTTTTTTCAGTACGTTTCGCGGGCTTAGTGAAACCGGCGTGCCGTCTTGATGGTGTACGTCGTGAATGACTTGCATGGTAACGTCACCGGACCACGGTACTGCCGTGGCGGAACCAAAGTCAGGGGTAAGCACAACATCTGATTCTGTCCACTGATCTTCCATGTCAGTCAGATCTGCATATTCTCCGGTGATTGTCTGGAAAAAGATTGAAATCGGTAGAAACAACGGATCGCCTTTTGCGAATTTCTTCATAGGCATGGCTTTGCCTCGTGATATGCCAGCAAGGTCTGCAACAATGCACTCAACTTCATCGAGTCTGCGACCATCAAGCCACGAGTGCAAAGCATCAGGAAGCTGCTGCATCCAGCGTTGCTGATCCGATTTTGGATCATTGTTTGAGTTGCGCATTTATATATACCGAGTTGTTATGCCTAAGGCTTCTGATCGCAATTTGCTTTTTATAAACCTATGGTGTCTCGCAATCCATACCACCAGGAACCAATGGTTGAATACGGTGCGCGCAGAGCTTGGCCTCCCGGAAACGGATACCAGGGAATTTTGGACAATCGATCAAAACGCTCTGTATCACCCAGCATTGCATCTGCAATAATTTTTCCAAACAAGTGCGAACCGGTTACTCCGTGACCACTGTATCCCATGGCGTGGTAGGAGTTCGGTCCGGTTTGACCCATTTGCGGTACTCTCGTAAATGACAGTGCAAAATTGCCACTCCATGCATAGTCTACGGGCGTTCCTTTTAATTGTGGGAAGACTTTCTCCATATTGGGGCGCAGTTTGGCTTCGACATCTGCCGGATCGGAGCCGCCGTAGACAGTACCTCCGCCGAACAATAATCTCTTATCTGCTGAAAGGCGGTAGTAATCCAGAATATAGCGGACGTCTTCAACGCAGGCATCGGTGGGTAATAAGCTTGCTGCTACTTCGTCATCCAGCGGGGCAGTTGCCATCACCTGGGTTGAAACTGGCATAACGCGTGGTGCCAGTTTCGGTACACTTTTTCCAAGATAGGCGTTACCGCAAAGAATAAGTGTGCCGCACGTAACAGAGCCATGTTCAGTAACCAGAACAGGTTCGGCATCGATATTTTCTACACGCAACACTTTGGATTGTTCGTACACTTTTCCACCAAGTTTCTCGAACGCTTCCGCTTCGCCCAATGCCAGATTCAGCGGATGTAAATGGCCACCAGTTCGATCGAGCAGCCCGCCAGAGTAACGTTCAGAGCACACATGCTTTTGCAAGGCCCCGGCATCGAGTAATTCAAAATTGTCCATACTGTGTTTTCGCCATAAGGTTTGTTTATCTTGTAGCGCTTGCATGTGCTTTGTGTTCAGCCCGACGTAAAGATTGTAAGGCTTAAGATCACAGTCGATTGCATAGTCGGCCACGAAGCGGCGGATAATGTTGCCACCTTCCTGCACCATGGAGCCGATAAACCGAGCGGTATCAGGTCCAAACTTTTTCTCAATGGTGTCTAATCCGGCATTTAGACCGTTTACGATCTGGCCGCCGTTCCGGCCTGATGCACCCCAACCGACTTTGGCACCTTCAATGATAACGACCGATTTGCCTTGCTCAGCCAAATGCAACGCAGTGGACAAACCGGTAAAGCCAGCGCCAACAATGCATATGTCAGCGTGAATTGCCTGGGTTAGAGCAGGTCGTTCTGGTGCTGAATTAGCGCTCGCTGCATAGTAACTACCAGTGTACTTATCTGTGCCAATGTAATGATCTTGTGCGGAAAACATATAAGGTTTGTTAGCTGTTTTTAGTCTTTGTGATTATTTATACGGCGTTGCGTTGTCTACGCTATTCGATTCTTGTTTACTTTGTTTTGCCATCTTTTGCACGCGCCACATAAGTTTACAGCGTAGCGCTGAGTTTCTGACGGATTTTGGCGGCTCTGATATAAAATTTGAGCTGTCGCGTTTGGATGGATCTATGTCAAATTCAGTTCTTTTGAGATTGCTGCTGTTGGTCTTCGTGCTTAGCTCGTGTACGTTTGGCGAGGGGCCGGAGCTCGAGGTGCCCGAATCTGATGACACAACCGATGTGGATGTTCGCGAAGCAGCGTCGGAAACCGACCCAGCGATTGAAGATCAGAATCTGGCGTCGGAAACGCCGGGTATGCAAGTTCCATCCACTGAACAGACAGGTCAGCAACCAGAGCCCGAAACAGAGTCCACTACAAACGCTGGAATACAGCAAGGAATTGACTCCAATGCTGACGTCAATGCCCCTATACCGATGGCCGATGACGACACGCTCGGTACTATTGAGAGCGGAAATGAAACAGCCCAGTTGAACATTGTTCGTATCCCGCGTACCGACGCCGCAAATGCCCCACGTATTAACGGTGATACCGTTGATTATGTGCCAGGTACTGAATTGCTTGGTGGAGAATGGATGTTTGCGGCTCAGAAAAATGCTGGCGGTGTGCCGCTAGATATCAATAAATTTATGTTCGGTGCGCCAGAGCAAGCCTTCACCGGCGGACATAATCATTGGGCAGCCATGCACGATGGAGAGTATTTGTATTTGGCGATTGTATCCGATGACAATGGCATGCATTTTCAAGATACCAACGAGCAGAGAAAACCGTGGAAAGATGACAGTGTGGAGTTGTATTTTGATGGTAACCACAGTCGGTTGGAAGAGTACGATGGTGTGGATGATTTTCAGTTCATCGTAAATTTACTAACACCAGATGGCAGTGCGAACGATAGTAGCAGTGTTAATCCGATGATAAGAACATCAGAATATTCGGCAATCCTGCCTTCAGACTTAATATTCAGCGCCGGTCCACGCAAAGGACCAAGATCAACCGATCCGAATCGGACTCGAAAAGATATTTATGAATTTCGTATCAAACTCTCGGAGCTTAATATTGAGATTGAACAGCCTTTCGGGTTTGAAATTCAATTAAATGACGATGATAATGGTGGGACCAGAGACTCGAAGTGGGCCTGGGCTCATCCTAAAGGTGAAGACGCAGAGAACGATTACACCTGGCAAAACCCCAGCTACATGGGAACTGCCATTTTGGTCAGATAGACCTGTCAGATTCGCTTGTAATGCAGAGTGCTCAGCGAAGCACCTACCGAGTAGTTGTCTACCGAGTAGTTGTTAAGCGAGTTGTTGTTAATGCTGCTGCAGGAACGGCGCGAATCGAAGCTTGTTATCGTTAGGACTTTGAACCGCTTGCTCTGGACTTCGAACCGAAGATGAATCCAACGATATTGGCCAGTAGAGCAGGCATGATCATGTAAACGGCAAACGCTACAATGACATACCACTTCAGATAAACCAGTTCCCAATATTTTTCCTGACCACCAATGTGTGAGCCAACCATGCCAATAAACAGGTAAACGGCTCCTCCAATCATGAGTGCAACCATACCGCCACCAATGATATTCCAGATAAAATCCGAGACTCCTCCGTCCCGACTTTGCTCCCTTTTTTCCCGTACCGCCATGGCTCTTGAATCTCATTCCGCTAGTAGGGGGGTAGCGTCGTACTGTTTGGTAAAATTGAGTCTATCTTGCGGAAATTGTGATTAAGTCGTGGAATCATGTCTGTTTGTGGCGGGATTTGGTTCCGATCAAGTGATTCTGAGCTGAACGCTATCAGATTGGGATTGTGGTTGAATAAAGAGGTGTACGGCAGTATCGTGTCCCTCATACCTCAGCCATCACCAGCTATAAGGACTCAACCATGCCCATAGAAGCATTTGTATTTGACGCCTATGGCACGCTCTACGACGTGCAGTCGGTTTCACAAGTGACAGAGGAAGAGTTTCCTGCACATGGAGATTTAGTCACTCAGGTTTGGCGATTAAAACAACTCGAATACACCTGGCTTCGATCGCTGATGGGTGAATACAAAAGCTTCTGGGAAATATCTGCAGAATCCCTCGTATTTGCACTGAACAGTTGTGGTTTGGAGTATGACGATGCGAAGCTGGGTCGAATCATGGAAAAGTACTTACACCTTGACCCTTATCCGGAATGCGTTGCTGCTCTGGATTCGTTAAAAGGTACGCCCTTGGCGATTCTATCCAATGGCAATCAAAAAATTCTGGATGCTCTGGTATCAAATACCGGTTTGTCTTCAAAGTTGGACAGCGTTATCAGTGTGGAAGAAGTCGGGATTTTCAAGCCGCATAACAGCGCATATCAACTTGTTGAGAAAACAATGGGTGTGAAGCCTGCCAATACCCTGTTTGTTTCGTCGAATGCTTTTGATGCCTGTGCAGCAAAGAATTTCGGATTTAACGTTGCCTGGATTGAAAGAGTCACGCCCGACGCTTTAGCCAAAGAAGTAGCTGCACAGAAAACAGTTGGCCCTGCCACGATGTTTAAGATGCTCCGCATGCAAATGGAAAATTTTGGAATGGAACCAGACTACAGACTAAGTTCATTGTCTGATCTTGCTCAATACGCTGCGACTGGATAATAGGCAATGTATTGGTAGTGAACTAGTTTTTTGCAACGGATTCGCGGTGAGCAATGTAGCTGATGGAGACCACCAGAATGGTGCCACCAAGTATTACGTATTGATCGATCGCTTCACCAAATAACCAAACCCCAAGTAACGTTGCCCACAACAACTGCA
>CALJNA010000102.1 GCA_937981955.1 uncultured Granulosicoccaceae bacterium | reverse complement strand
ATCGCATCTTGGCGTCATTGAGTGACATTGTTGATGTGTTTGGTGCAGGACGCGAGATTTGTGTGGCGCGGGAACTCACTAAACGGTTTGAAACCGTTATTCGTGCCACGGCAAGCGAGGCTCTGGAAACCCTAGAAGCCGATGCGCAACAACAGAAAGGGGAGTTTGTTTTGATTGTGGCTGGTGTGGCGGATAAAGCGAATATAAGTGTGGATGAAGTTGAGTTGAAGGCCCTGCTTAAGACTTTGCTTAATCACATGCCGGTGAAAACGGCGGCGAAGGTGGCGAGTGAATTAACTGGCACATCACGCAAAGTCGCTTACGACATAGGTGTTGCGCTGAATAAAGATGATGCGACATAGGTTCTACGGTGTACCATAGGGTCGGAGTTGGCCAGGCCATCGCTGCAACGCTTGCGTTGTGGAGGAAAGTCCGGGCTCTACAGGGTAAGGTGCCAGGTAACGCCTGGGGGGCGCGAGCCTACGGAAAGTGCAGCAGAGAGCAGACCGCCTAAGCAAATCAGTTTCCTTTTGGATTCTGATATGACGGTAAGGGTGAAAGGGTGCGGTAAGAGCGCACCGCGCTGGTGGCAACATTCAGCGGCATGGTAAACCCCACCTGGAGCAAGACCAAATAGGGGGGCATATGGCGTGACCCGCGTTGTCCCCGGGTAGGTCGCTAGAGCATCGTGGCGACACGATGCCCAGATGAATGATGGTCCACGACAGAACCCGGCTTATGGCCAACTCCTTTTTTTCTGATTTACCTCAAGCAGAAAATGAGAGCGGCATCGCAATTCGCTTATCGGCAGACTTCAATGTTGCTGGCAATACAAAGAACCGAGTGCTGTTCGAGCACACATTTCACTGCAGTGCTTACAATGTCTAGCTGACCAAATGTCCATCATTTTGTGCGGCCAGTGAGACGAGGCACTCGTTATTCACTTGATATAATTTTCCTATGAATACATTACTGAAACCATTAAGTGCAGCAATGGCTGCTTGCATGTCCGTTGCTGTTGTTGCTCAAAGCACAGAGCCAGGTAGTGAAACCGATCCGGTCTATCTGTTCAACGAAATTTGTTACACCCAGGTTCCTGATGTGGGAAAAATTCAGGATATGGCAACACGTTTCGCGTGGAACCCAATGGGTGGCGAAGATCTTGAGCGTTTTACTTCAATCAAAGAACCAAGTTTGCTTAAAGGTTGGGATATTCGTTTGGAGAATCGTATTTACCGGCTGGGGATCGTTCAGTCCGCACCAAACGATACGTTCATTAACTCGTTTCCCGATCTAGCTGATGCAACGGCAACCAGTTGCACGATGGTGCTGGATGGTCAGGACGACGGCCAGATTATTTTTGATCGCATGAACACGATGGTTGGCAAAGCGCCATCAAGCGAAAAGGTCGAAGATGGCCAGCTACTGACCACAACCTGGTCCGGCGGCAACGATGCTTTAAAAGTATTTGTATTTTATAAAACAGACGGGCTCGACAGGGCCAACCTGATTAACGTGACCATTGTCGCCAGACAATAAGCACATCAGACACTAGAAGTTACAAGGCGGGTCGTGAAATGAATTCACTTAGATGTTGTTTATCGCTTCTGATTATCACAACGTTGTGGTACCCGCTACTCGGTGCGGCACAGCCTCATGATCCAGTCGAAGAACTGTTTCGTTTCGGTGTTAACGATCATTTGATTATTGATCGTGGCGGCCCGGTTGATGCGGCTGGTGATATAAACGGCGATGGAATTGCTGACATTCTGGTTGGATCTGGCGCTGGTGCCGTTCGCGTTATTTTCGGACCCACAAACGGTAACAACGGTACCTTGAATGCGCAGCAAATCGATGGCATCAGTGGTTTCAACATACTTCATGACTTAGACAATCTTACGGTGCTTGCCGGGCTTGGTGATTTAAACGACGATGGCTTTGATGATGTTGCGGTCTCCACGATCACTGGCACCTACGTTGTGTTTGGAAAAAACAGCGGCTTTGAGAGAAGCGTTGATCCTGCAGATTTTAACGGTGTTAATGGTTTTATTTTCGATTCACCGACAACGTCTGTCAGTTCCGCTGGTGATATAAACAACGATGGTATCGTGGATATGTTGGTAGGCAATGCCAACGCGAGTGCCAATGGTTTAACGGGTGTTGGTGTTACCTATGTCATTTACGGCAAGCGTGGGCGTTTTCCGGCGCTTATGGATATTAGTTCGCTTGACGGTACAACCGGTTTTGCTGTTTTAGGCACAAATAGTGAAGATCGCAGCGGTAAATTTGTAGGTGATGCAGGCGATTTTAACAACGATGGTGTTGATGATTTTCTAATCGGTGCGCCCAATAAAACGCAAGCAGGTGTAGCCGAAGTGGGTGAAGCCTATATGGTCTATGGGCGAAGTGCCGGTTTTCCTGCCGCAATATCACTTAGCGATATCAATGGATCGAACGGTTTCGTATTCAAGGGAAGTAACATTCAGGATTCTGCTGGTAGTGCAGTAACCGGCATTGGCGATTTGAATCACGATGGCATTGACGACATAGCGATAAGCGCACCAGGCAAAGGACCGTTTGGATCACCAAGTGATTACCCGGGCGAAACATATGTATTGTTCGGTGGCAAGTTTGAAGGTGCAGTAACGTTAAACGAAGACAGCCTTAATGGAATCAACGGATTTGTTGCCCGCGGTATTCGAGGCGGTGTTGTACCCATTGAAGAAGATCAGGCTATCTGGGGCGATCTATCCGGTACCTCGGTAGATGGTGCTGGAGATTATAACGATGATGGTATCGACGATTTGTTAATTGGTGCCTCGCACACGATTATTAATCCGCGCAGAAAAGGTGTCGGGCAAATTTATGTTGTTTATGGCACAACCAGTGGTTTTCCTGCACGCCTCAATTTAATTGATCTCGATGGTGCGAATGGGTTTCGCATTAACGGCATTGGTACTGTGGATTACTTTGGCGTGTATTCTCGAAAAGCAGGTGACTTTAACGCTGATGGTAAAGACGATATTATTATTGGTGCATCCGGAGAGAGCACCAGCTATGTTATTTACGGACGCGATCCATGGGGACCGCAATTAGCAGCACCTCCACCGGTTGAAAATACCGGTAGCGTGTCCAGCGGATTTGAATCAATCGCGTTTGTACGCTTACCCGATGAGCCTCCGCTGATATTTGATGAATTGGCAGACCCTACCGGACCCAATCCGCTGCCACCGGGCACATCGACAGAACTCGGCAACCCCGCAACACCTGGCGATATTCGCCCGAATCTATTCGACCCGGTTCAGCCTTTACGACCCGAAGATGTGGTGCCGGCTCAGACTGAACAGATGCCAGTGATCGAAGAGGAAACACCGGTGACTGTAACCCCAGCCGATTCGTCGACGCAGCTAGAGACGGGCGCTGAAACGGAATCACCAGCAACACAGCAAAATGAACAAACAAACACATCAAATAACCAGAACGTTGTCACTGGAAACAGCGACACGATTCGTGTTGGGGTGGGTGCAGTGTGGATACTGATGTTTCCCATACTCTGCATGTTGTTGCAGCGTTTGTACACCTTAGCGCGCTTCATCCACAAGGGTGA
Organism: uncultured Granulosicoccaceae bacterium; assembly: GCA_937981955.1. Classification (GTDB taxonomy): domain Bacteria; phylum Pseudomonadota; class Gammaproteobacteria; order Granulosicoccales; family Granulosicoccaceae; genus Granulosicoccus. The sequence continues at coordinate 36,923 of CALJNA010000102.1, read as the reverse complement.
AGCGCGCTTTGATCAAGTGCTATTGGCCAGTGGCGAAACACATGAATAATCCAGAACCACCGGTCTTGGTCAGATCTTCCTGAGAGCAGCCTCGTGAGTTGTGCGCTGCATTCCATGACGTGTTGCCACCGCCATGTCGGTCATGGTGACCAACGGTCGCACTGCCTTCACCTGAGCTAGTCCAGTTGCTACAAGTTCTGTCTTCGGTTTCTCGCGGGAAGTAGGCCGTGCCATCGGCCATAGTTCCGGTCAGAATGTCGTGCTCATTTGGCTGATCACCCCGACCATTAATCAAATTCCCATTTTCGTCGAGCGCGGTACTTTTGCTGATGTTTGGAAAGATATGCAGCTGATCTAGTGTTGCGGCGATCATTTCTCCTTTGGCATTGTGCCAGGGCCCTTGACCAATACGATCACGAGCCGAAACACCGCGTTTTCCTTCTTCCTGTGTACTCAGGTAAGCAGCCCAGGATTTGCCAGTAACGCCAGCGGCTTCAGCCAGTTTGGCGCAATGGTCATCTGCACCTTTCAGCCCGCCCAGATCACCACCTTTACCGGAGCCAACACTGGTGACAAAAAAGCTGAGCGACGTATCTTGTGCTTGCGCAGGACCGACAAAAGCCACAAGGCCAATAAGTGCAAAAGTGGGTAATTTCATCATTCGAATCGCTCCGTGGTTTTACGTTTAAAATGTTCTAGAGCCGAGTATTATTGAGGAACTGAGCAGCGTATTTTCTGTCTTTCATGAAGAGTTTCTTCAATGCCATTCACGCAACACGCAGCAAACGAAATTTTGAAAATAGTGAGTACAATCAATCAGATAAGCGCCGTCATCCGTTCATGTTGCACGAGTGAATAAACAGGATCGCTCGAATTGAAAAAACTTGAAGACAGATGGGTTGTACTAATTGCACTTTTATCGGCCATTTTGTTGGCCTCCCATCAACTGTCTTCAGACACTGGTTTCGGGTTGGTCGGTAACTATATTTACTGGATTTGTCGGGTATTGGGCGAAGCGGGTTTGTTTGTCGCTGTGCTAATGGCGGTGGAACGTTATGCCGGAACTCTATTGCCTCGCTGGGCAATCTACGGCTCAGCCATTTTGGCCAGTCTTATTCCGTTCGTGCTCAGTGTTACCGCATTTGACCTGGTCGTCGGCTTGCCGGAGCTAGGCCTCAACGGTGGTACTCAGCCCGAAATGTCCACAGCCAGAGCGTTTGCGTACGAGCTTGTTTATTTGCTTGATAACCATGTGGCTGTGTGTTTAATGATTCTGCTTCCACGTTTGATCAATATTCAAAACGTAGCAGGCGCCAAAACAGAAAACAGCGAGCCTGAGCCCGATGCTACAACCACGACATTTTTACAATCACTGGAACCACCGCTACTTGGTGAGATTTGCAGTCTGGAAGCACAGGAACATTATGTGAAAATCGTGAGCACCGAAGAATCGAGAATGGTGCTACATCGATTTTCCGATGTGGTAATGCAAATGTCAGATTCAACTGGAATACAAGTGCATCGCTCGCACTGGGTGGCTGATGCAGCTGTGAAACAAGCTGTGGTTCAGGGGCAAGCCATGAAGCTGGAGTTGCAGGATGGTCGCAAGGTGCCAGTGAGCCGCACTTTTCGCGCTGCCGTCGAACAAAGGTTTAGTGCACTGAGTGTTGGTTAGATTGCTAACGACCATAAGTCAGAATGATTCCATTAATCTTGTATGAGCTGGTAGAGCGGTAGCAGTGCTATTATCCCGTCTCCGATTTTCGATAAAGCCTATGGAGAAGTCCATTGAACGAATTACCCAATTCTGTGGAAGGTCGGGACATCCACGCTCACCTGCATCCTTACACCAATGCCCGGGTCCATCAGGATATCGGCCCCATGATTATCGAACAAGGCAAAGGTGTTCATGTTTGGGATAACTCAGGCAATAAGTACATCGAGGCCATGTCTGGCCTTTGGAGCACTGCGCTTGGTTTTAGCGAGCAGCGCTTAATAGATGCTGCAACGCAGCAAATGCAGAAGCTGCCGTTCTATCATTCGTTCACACATAAAACCCATGGGCCTGCCGCCGACCTGGCATATAAGCTGGTCAGCATCGCACCGGCGTCAATGAGTAAGGCGTTTTTTACCAACTCAGGCTCTGAGGCTATCGACACGGCAATCAAGCTCATCTGGTATAGATCAAATGCACTTGGTCAACCCGAAAAGAAAAAAATCCTTACTCGGAACCGCGCTTATCATGGTGTGACCACAGCCGGCGCTTGTCTGACCGGTCTGCCAGCTAATCAGGCATCGTTCGACTGTCTTGTGCCAGTGCTGCGGCTTACTTGCCCTCACTACTGGCGCGAAAAACTGGATAACGAATCAGAAGACGAATTCGCAACTCGTTTAGCGCAAGAGCTTGAAGATGTTATCGAGGCAGAAGGCGCGGACACGATTGCTGCTTTTTTTGCCGAACCGGTACAGGGAGCCGGCGGTGTTGTGGTGCCGCCAGAGAAATACTGGAGCAAGATGCAGGCAGTCTTGAAAAAACACGACATATTGCTGGTTGCCGATGAAGTTATCTGCGGTTTCGGACGCACTGGCAACATGTTTGGTTGTCAAACATATAAAATCGAACCAGACATGATGACCTTGTCAAAACAGCTAACGTCATCTTACCTGCCAGGCTCAGCGCTGCTGCTCAACGATAAAGTGTTCGAACCGATTGCTGATGAGAGTAATAAAGTGGGTGTGCTGGGTCATGGGTTTACAGGTGGAGGGCATCCGGTAGTTTGTGCGGTTGCCAGCGAGACCATACGCATAATTGAAGAAGATCATCTTGTTGAACACGCTCGTAAAATGGGTGCTCGTATGATCGAGGGTTTAAGGCAATATGAATCTCATCCACTGGTGGCAGAAGTGCGTGGCGTTGGTCTAATTGCAGCAATGGAGCTTGTGACCAACAAAGAAACTAAAGTCGCTTTGGAAAAACCGGGGCAGCTTGGTGCAATTGCAGGCAGGCATGCGGCGCAAAACGGGTTTATCACTCGCAACATCATGGATGCCATGGCGTTTTGTCCGCCACTGACAATCAAGCCGGCCGAGGTCGATGATTTAATTGATCGAGTCGGTAAAGCACTCAATGGAACTTTGGCTGAATTGAAACCGGCTGCCTTTAACTAACTTGATCATTCGGGTCAGACAATCGACTCATTGGTGCTAACGCGAGTGAATTACAAAACAATTTGCTCACACTGAACGCAACTTATAACTAACGTGGCCATCCGGGTCGGTTATTCGACCGCTTAGTGCTAACTCTGGTTTATTAATAACCAATTGATTGCAAACTTTCAGAAACGCTTTGAGAACAGCGTCGCAAAATTGACTGGGTTCGCGTATCTTTCTCATGCTGAATCTATGAATACGATGTAACTTACTGATTCGTATAGAGCCCAGAAATCAAGCTAACCCCTTGTCTTTTCGAGAAAAAACAACGTTTTAAGGTCTGTTTTCCATTGACCATTATTAGTGGTGTACGTATAGTGGCCCCCAGTGCTTTTTTGTGACTAATTGTGGGGTTAAAGGCTTTTTTAAGTCGAAATTCAGATGTTCCGGGGTATTTCCAAGCTAACAGTCGATGCCAAGGGCCGCCTTGCGATGCCCAAGCATCACCGTGACCGACTGGAAGCTGACGGAGTAACCCGTTTGATGGTGACGGTGGATACCGATCATTGCCTGCTCATCTATCCCATGTCGGACTGGCTCGAGATTGAAGCGAAACTGATGAGTGCTCCGAACACCAACCCGCACATAAGAAAGATGCAGCGCTTGTTTGTCGGTTATGCAAGCGAAGTGGAATTTGATGTGAACGGCCGAATTCTGTTGCCGCAGGCGCTCCGGGATTTCGCCGGTATAAAAAAGAAGACGGTACTCATCGGACAGGGAAAGAAGTGCGAGTTGTGGAGTGAAGAGAAGTTCGATGCCGCTTCTGAAATGTGGCCCGAAGAAATCGGCGATGCTGATATGAGTGAGGCACCGGAAGTTATTCAACAACTCTCTATCTGATGGCATCAGATACGCACGTATCGGTTCTACAAACCGAAGCGGTGCAGGCGCTGAACATACACGCCGAGGGTAAGTATGTCGACGCAACCTATGGCCGCGGTGGCCATAGCGGAAAAATTATTGAGCAACTGGGTGAGACTGGCCGTCTGCTGGCTATTGATCGAGACCCGGATGCATTAGCCGACGCAGAGCGGCAATTTGGTAAAAACCAGCGATTCAATATCGTCAGCGCTAACTTCAGCGATATCGACCATGTTGTTGGACAGCAAGGTTGGGCAGGCGCAGTTGATGGTTTGTTGCTCGATCTGGGTGTGTCATCACCACAGCTTGATGTAGCTGAAAGAGGGTTTGGTTTTTCTCGCGACGGAATGCTCGATATGCGAATGGATCCGTCAACTGGGGTTTCAGCAGCTCGTTGGCTGTCTGAAGTAAGAGAAGAAGACTTAGTGTTCGTGCTTAAAACCTACGGTGAAGAGCGTTATGCGCGCAGAATTGCTGCAGCGATTATTGCTGCGCGTGATTCAGCGCCAATAACGCGCACACTACAACTGGCAGAGATTATCAAAGCCGCGCATCCGCGCTGGGAACGGCATCACCATCCTGCTACCAGAAGTTTTCAGGCCATTCGCATTCAGGTTAATGGTGAGCTTGATGCAATTAAAACGATTCTGGCTAAAGCACCGGCAGTGCTGAAAAAAGGTGGTCGTTTAGTGGTGATCAGTTTTCATTCACTCGAAGACCGTCTGGTCAAACGAGCCCTTCGCACACCACCACCTCCTGCAGATATTCCCAGGCATCTCCCACTGCCCGAGAGTGCACCGCATCCGTGGAAACTCATTGGCAAAGCGCAAAAAGCTGGCGCGGAAGAGCTTGCTCATAACCCTCGTGCGCGCAGCGCGGTAATGAGAATTGCGGAGCGGGTGCGATGAACCGTTTAAGTCTTGCGCTGGTGGCTCTGGCTGCAATTAATGTATGTACGGCCGTTGCTGTTGTGTACACCAAACACTTGAGTCGTCAGCGCTACGCAGAGTTAAGTCAAATACAACAAACGATTGATGAGCTGGATGTGCAGTGGAGTCAATTACAAATAGAAGAGAGTACGTTTTCGGAGCACGGGTTGGTTGACCGGACTGCCCGTGATCGCTTGGGAATGGTATTGCCTGGCCACAAAGGCACCATCATGATTGCGAGACAACCCTGAGACGAGCAGCGACATGAAAACACAAACAATAAATAATCGGTGGACTTTACGGCGTCAGTTCGTACTGCTGATATTTGCTTGCCTGGGTTTAGTGCTGGTTGGACGTGCGTTTTATCTGCAGTTCATCGAATACGATTTCTACCGCACTGAGGGCAATGCGCGGCATTTGCGTTCCGTGGCTATTCCTGCCCACAGAGGCAACATGCACGATCGCAATGGTGAGCCGCTTGCTATTAGCACGCCAATCAAAACTGCCTGGGGTGTGCCGGAGAAATTGATAGAGCAACCCGCAGCTTTAAGAGAAGTGGCTGCTTTGCTCGATCTGCCTGTTGATGAGCTGTTGCGTAAAACAGAAACCGCTGCATCGCAAGGCAAGGAATTTATGTATGTCAAACGGCACGTCACACCGGATGTTGCCAAAAAAGTCGATGCACTTAATGTAGAAGGCCTTGGTTTGTTGCGTGAATACCGCCGCTATTTCCCAAGTGGGCGAGCAGCATCGCAGGTGGTTGGCTTCACTGACATTGACGATGTTGGTCGAGAAGGATTGGAGCTTGCGTACAACGAGTGGTTAAGTGGTGAGCCGGGTAAGCGTCGGGTAGTGCAGGACCGAACCGGTCGCGAGATTACTGGCATGGACATCATCAAGCCGGCTGTGCCCGGCAAAGATTTACGCCTTAGCATTGACAAGCAATTGCAGTATTTCTCCGACCAGGCGTTAATCGACGTTATCAAGGAGCACAAGGCGGAGTCGGCGTCAGTTGTTGTAATGAAGGTGCGCACCGGTGAAGTATTGGCGATGTCTAACTACCCGTCATATAACCCCAATGACATGTCCAAGCGAACCGGAGGTCAACAACGCAATCGCTCGGTAACAGATGTATTCGAGCCGGGTTCCACTATGAAGCCGTTCACTATTGCCGCCGCCCTTGAATCCGGCAAGTTCAAGCCAGATGACATTGTGTATACCTCGCCTGGTTATTACAGCATTGGCAAGTATCAGATTAATGATGTGCGAGATAATGGCTGGCTGGATTTACGGGGCATTGTGCGAAAGTCCAGCAATGTGGGTGTTAGCAAGGTTGCAACGCAACTAGACCCTGAACAAATGTGGTCGGTGTTTGACAGCTTCGGGTTTGGTCGTTCGCCCGGGAGCGAGTTCCCTGGCGAAGTTGCCGGTTACTTTAATCATCCGATTTTGTGGCATCACATAGAGCAAGCCAGTATTTCTTATGGTTATGGCATTTCTGTATCAGCATTGCAGCTGGTGCGAGCCTACTCGGCTTTGGCTAACGATGGTGTATTGCCAGCGGTGTCATTTATCGCAACCGATGTTCCGCAGGATGAAGGTCTGCGTGTCATCGACAAGCAAATAGCGCGTGAGGTTCGCAATATGCTCGAATCAGTGGTCACTGATGGCACGGGTCACAGGGCAGCGATTCCAGGATATCGTGTTGCCGGAAAAACCGGTACATCGCATCGCTCGGTCGAGGGTGGATATGCCGAAGATCGATACGTTTCTGTATTCGCAGGCTTTGCACCGGCATCGCGCCCCGAGCTTGCAACGGTTGTGGTTATTCACGACCCGAAAGGCGGGCAGCATTTCGGTAGCGTTGTTGCGGCTCCGGTGTTTGCTGATGTTATGTCGCACGCGTTGCGAATACAAAACATTGAGCCTGATGATGTCGATGATCAGCGTGTGGGCCTTGGCTCGGTGTTGGCACCAGCTGGGGGTGATCGTTCTTGAGCGCTGAGCACATCAATTCTGTGAAGCTCAATACTCTGTTAGCGGGCTATATCGATACGGGTGTCCGTAGTCATATAGATGCTGATATTGATGTTAGTGGTGTGTGTCTGGATAGTCGTCTGCTCAATGCTGGTGATGTCTATCTTGCTATGGCTGGTGCGACAGCACATGGATTGCAGTTTGCCAGTGCAGCACTCGATAAAGGTGCGGTGGCTATAGTGACTGATACGGCTGGTTTGCAACAGAGCGACACACTGGCTGCGATAACAGCGGCCGGTAAGAGCGTTGTGCATGTCCCGAATTTAAAACAACACGCTGGTGCAATCGCCGCACGTTTTTACAAAGACCCAAGTAAGACGTTGCAGGTGGTTGCGGTGACTGGTACCGATGGAAAAACGTCGGTTTGTCGATTTGTCGCTAACGCGCTGAACAGTTCAGGTACGTCATGCGGTTACATCGGCACGCTGGGCTGGGGCTTGGATACGCTTGAAGATACCGAGCTGACCACACCCGATGCTGTATCGATTCAGCGCATGATGGCGAATTTACGAGATGCGGGGGCAACTGTTGTCGCACTTGAAGCATCGTCGCACGGTCTTGAAGAAGGCCGTCTTGATGCTGTGAAAGTTGATGTTGCTGTGCTGACCAACTTCGGTCGCGACCACCTCGACTATCATAAAAATCTTGCCGCTTACAAAAATGCCAAAGCGCGACTATTCAGTTGGCCGGAACTGCAATTTGTGGTGCTCAACGGTGAAGATGAACTTGGGGTCGAGCTCGCTGGCAAAACCCAATGTGGCCGTGTCCTGTTTTTTGCCACAGAGCAGAAAAATACAGCAGTGACAGAACGAGCAACGGATATAACGATTCAGGCGAAAGGAATTGACTTATACCAGAATGGTCTGCGTTTTGAACTGATCGACAACGGTCAGCAGTTCCAACAGAACTCAGGACTAATGGGTTCCTTTAATGTGGAGAACTTGCTTGCTTGTCACGGTGCGCTTCGCGCACTTGGTCAGGCGGCGAATGATGCCAGTATTTCTTTAAATCAAATTGTACCGGTGCCTGGTCGCATCGAAAGATTCAGTGGTGAGGGTAAGCCAACGGCGATTGTTGACTATGCTCACACACCGCAAGCACTGGAGGCAGTTATTGATGCTGTGCGCCACCATTGCGAAGGTGAGCTATGGGTCGTATTTGGTTGTGGTGGTGATCGGGACCCGGGCAAACGTGGGCCAATGGGACTAGCCGCCGAGCAGGCCGATCATATTATTGTCACCGACGATAATCCTCGAACAGAAAGTTCGAACGCCATCTTGCAACAAATTCTTGCCGGGATGAAAACACCTGGCCGGGCTATCGTTATCGCGAATCGGGCCGAGGCTATTTCTCATGCCTTGTCGCACGCTGCCAGTAACGACCTGGTGCTTGTCGCTGGGAAAGGTCATGAGACCTATCAAATTATTGGTACTGAAAAAACCGACTTCAGCGACAGAGACGCAGTACAACGCTTCATGCAGGAGGCGGTTTGATGCTTAGACTCATGCTATCCGATTGCCAGGACTGTCTTGATGCTGAGCTTATTGGCGATGATGTGCAGCCTACCGGTTTTAGTATCGATACACGCACCTTGCAGCCTGGCGATTTATACATCGCCATAAAAGGTGATCGTTTTGACGGTCATGATTATTGTCGCGCAGCAGAAGAAAAAGGCGCAGCAGGCCTGCTCGTTCATGACGCAGTCGAATCTGGCCTGCCGCAATTGAAGGTTGATGACACACGAGTTGCGCTGGGTTTACTCGGCAAAATGTGGGCTGAGCATTTTCAGGTGCCAACCGTTGCCGTTACCGGGAGTAATGGCAAAACAACAGTCAAGGAAATGATCGCAGCCATACTGAGTCAGCTTGGTCCTGTTCTATCAACTCGCGGCAACTTCAACAACGACATTGGTGTTCCTTTAACGCTATTACGTTTGCGCGAACATCATCAATATGCAGTGATCGAGATTGGTGCCAACCATGTTGGTGAAGTTGGCATGCTCAGCAAGCTGGTACGGCCCGATGTTGCCCTGGTTAATAACGTTGGTGAAGCACATCTGGAAGGTTTTGGCAGTATTGAAGCAGTCGCAGAAGCCAAGTCTGAGATTTTTCAGGGATTAAGCAGTGACGGTTGGGCTGTGATTAATAGCGATGATCGGTTTGCTGATTTTATGCGTGAGGCTGCATCGAATTGCCATAGACATGAGTTTGGCTCCGCTGACGATGTAGCCGTGCGGCTGCTGCCCGAAAACACATTGCGCATTGCCAGTGGTGAGAAAACCTTGTCACCGAGATTCAAGTTACTGGGACGGCACAACAGAATGAATGCAGTAGCGGCAACGGCCGTTGCCCAATGCATGGATGTTCAGCCAGTGGCGATCATGTCTGGATTGGCCACCATAGAGCCGGTGGCCGGTCGATTGAATCAAAAGCACGGGATAAATGATGCATCCCTGATCGATGATACATATAACGCGAATCCGGTGTCTGTTAGAGCGGCCATCGATGTATTAGCCGACATGCCTGGTACTCGGGTGCTGGTGCTTGGAGACCTTGGTGAGCTTGGTGTCAATGAACAAACCATGCATGCAGAGCTTGGTGCGTATGCGAAATCAGCCGGTATAGATCAGTTGTACACAGTGGGCATATTGAGTGCTCATGCGGCGAACTCGTTCAGTGGAGCAAAACATTTCGACTCACAAGAGCAAGTGGTTGCGCAACTGCGCAGCGAAATGAATAAGGGTATGACCGTTCTGGTGAAAGGCTCTCGCGGTAGTCGCATGGAACGGGTGGTTAGACCTCTGATAGAAGCCAGTCCAAAACAAGCACAATTCAGTGAGGTTGATGCAGCAGATACCAGCGAGGTCATCTCATTATGATGCTTCTGCTTGGTAGCATGCTTTCCCAACTGGACACTAGTTTTGGTGCAGTGCAGTACATCACACTGCGCGCCATATTCTCAGCCATAACAGCAATGATTATTTGCTTGTTAGTTGGGCCACGTTTAATACGCTGGCTGACCGCTGCAAAAATTGGGCAGTCTGTTCGGGACGATGGGCCTGAGTCTCACTTGTCCAAAGCGGGCACACCAACCATGGGTGGTGCGATGATAGTGGTAGCCGTTACGGTTAGTACTCTTCTTTGGGCCGATTTGACGGTCAGGCAAGTGTGGTTTGTTTTGTTTGTTACTTTGGGGTTTGCAGCAATTGGCTGGGTCGATGACTATCGTAAAGTCATGTTGTCCAATTCAGTCGGACTGACTGCACGTGAAAAGCTGATTTCGCAGACTGTGGTAGCTGGAATTGCCGTTATCGCCGTCTATTTTATGGCAAACGATCAGTCAGAACTTACACTGACTATTCCCATTTTCAAAGACGCAGATATTTTTCTGGGATGGTTTTTTATCCCATTTGCGTTTCTGGTGATTATTGGAACAAGTAACGCGGTCAACCTGACCGACGGATTAGACGGTCTGGCGATCATGCCAACGGTTATGGTTGCTGCTGGCCTGGGACTAATATCGTATTTGGCAGGGCATGCCATTTTTGCTGATTACCTGCATATACCGAATGTAAAAGGTTCGGGTGAATTGACCGTGTTTTGCAGCGCCATCATTGGGGCAGGGCTTGGTTTTCTTTGGTTCAATACCTATCCGGCCCAGGTTTTTATGGGCGACGTTGGCGCGTTGTCACTGGGAGCAGCTCTAGGAGCAGTGTCGATCATGGCAAGACAGGAACTGGTGCTGTTGATCATGTGTGGCATCTTTGTGCTGGAAGCTGTCTCGGTCATCATGCAGGTCGCCTCATTCAAGCTTACCGGTCGCCGCATATTTCGTATGGCGCCGATTCATCACCACTTTGAACTGAAAGGTTGGCCTGAGCCGCGCATCATTGTGCGCTTTTGGATTATCACGGTCATTCTGGTGTTGGTCGGTTTATCAACTCTGAAACTTCGCTAATGCGCATAGAAGAATTAAAAAATAAACGCGTGCTTGTGGTCGGACTGGGTGTTACCGGCAGCTCTGTCGTGCGTTTTCTGCATAGCAGGCAGATTGCGTTCGATGTGGTTGATGAGCATTCACGGCCATCAGCGCAACTGCGTGATTGCCTGATGGGCGTACAAATACACGAAGTGCTCGATGGCGAATTATGCTCAGCATTCGATGTGCTGGTGCTGAGTCCGGGCGTACCTCGTTCATTGCCAGCTATTCGTTCAGCGCTAGACAAAGGTGTAACGGTTATTGGCGATATCGAACTCTTTGCTGATGCTATTGGCGACACACCGGTAATAGCAGTGACCGGTTCCAATGGCAAGAGCACGGTGGTTTCCTGGGTTGCGCATGTGCTGGAGACGTGTGGCAAACGCGCGAAACTGTGCGGTAACATCGGCACGCCGGCGCTGGATAGTATTTCAGACGATGCGGAATTATATGTTCTGGAACTTTCAAGTTATCAGCTCGAATCAACGTCTTCGCTGTTTGCCATGTCGGCTACGGTGCTGAACGTTTCAGATGATCATATGGATCGATATGATTCGCTTGAACACTATGCAGCGGTTAAGCGTCGCATTTATCAGGCGAGTTCGCACAATGTTGTCAACCGCGATGACAAGCGCACCTGGATTTGTCAGGATTCTGATGTGAACCCGACGGACGTATCTGAATTCAGAGTCACCGGATTTTCACTGGATGAGTCAACATCGTCTGAGTACTACTTAAGTGCGTCAGCGAATGAGGCCTGGCTATGCCATGGTGACGAGCGTTTATTGGAACGTAAGCTTTTACGCAAGAACCCTGGTGATCACAATATTGCGAACGCGCTGGCGGTTCTGGCTTTGCTTGAGCCTTTGGCACTAAAGACAAACGAGCTTATTGAAGGTCTGATCAGTTTTCGTGGCTTGGAACATCGAACTGAATTCGTACTCGAGTGCAATGGTGTGCGCTGGTACAACGATTCCAAAGGCACGAATATCGATGCCTGCAGGAAAGCGATTGAAGCAATGAATGCCCCCGTTGTATTAATTGCTGGCGGGCTTGGCAAAGGTGCAGACTTCACTGCATTGCGCGATGTGGTGACATCACACGTGAAAGCCCTGGTGTTAATTGGCGAAGCGACAGATATGATTAGCGCGGCGTTGGATGGAACAACCATTATCCATAAAGCGTCGGGTCTTGACGATGCCGTAAAACGGTGTACCGACTTGGCATCTCCTGGCGATGTTGTTCTTTTGTCGCCTGCCTGCTCAAGCTTTGACATGTTTGAAAACTTTGAACAGCGTGGTAAACAGTTCAAAACAGCCGTGGAGACCCTTGCTGCATGAGTGGTCTCGTATCAAAAGTGGCTACCGGGAAAATCACCTCCCCGGCGAATGCGAATACGCGCTCGCGCAACGAATTGGCAGAGCAAGCGTTGCTCATTGTCGTAATTGTGTTGTCTCTTTTTGGTGTGGTGATGATTGCATCTGCATCAATGGCGTTTGCTGAGCAGAATTACAATTCGCCGTTTTACTTTGCAAGCCGGCAGTTAATTTTTCTTGCGATTGGTCTGGTCGCCGGCACAGTGTTGTTTCAGGCGCCATTATCTGCATGGGAAAAATACGGCCCGTACTTAATCATTGTGTCCTTGTTCTTTCTATTGCTGGTGCTGCTTATCGGTAAGGAAGTTAACGGCAGTAAGCGCTGGATTGATCTGGGTGTGTTCACGGTTCAAGTGTCAGAAACGGTCAAGCTGTTTATTATTGTGTATCTGGCTGGTTATCTGGTCAGGCGTGGGGAGCTGGTGCAGAACACCATCGGTGGATTCATGCGTCCATTGTTTCTCATTCTTATTGCCAGCGTGCTGCTGTTACTGGAGCCTGACTTTGGTGCTGTTGTGGTTATCGTGCTAACCGCCTGTGCCATGTTGTTTATTGCCGGTGTAAAGTTGAAACAATTCGTAGCCTTGTTGGTCAGTCTTGCTGTTACTGGTGCCATTCTCATTGCCTTGTCGCCGTATCGCGCACGGCGATTGGCAAGCTTTCTCGACCCCTTCGATGATCCGTTCGCCAGTGGTTTTCAGTTAACTCAATCGCTTATCGCTATTGGCAGTGGTAGCTTGACTGGCGCTGGATTAGGCAACAGTGTTCAGAAATTATTGTATTTGCCTGAAGCGCATACCGATTTCCTGTTCGCGGTAATGTGTGAGGAGTTCGGATTTATCGGTGTGTTATTCGTGCTTGCCCTGTATGGATTCATTATTTGGAAAAGTTTCAACCTGGCAAAAATTGCGGACCAGCAAGGCAACCGTTTTGCCGGATATCTTGCACTGGGTATTGGTGTCTGGATTGGTTTGCAGTCGTTCATCAATATTGGCGTGAACATGGGTGTGTTGCCAACCAAAGGCATCACGCTGCCAATGATGAGTTACGGTGGTAGTAGTGCAGTCGTGTTCGCAGTGTCGTTCACGTTGCTGTTACGCATCGAGCTGGAAACCAGGCAGTTCGCTAACCGGAAACTGCACAAGCAGAGCGGAGGCGCGTCATGAGCGCTGCAGGAACCGTTGTGATTGCAGCTGGTGGAACCGGTGGGCATATTTACCCGGCAATCGCTGTTGCGCGGGTGCTTGAAACTCGTAAAGTGCCGGTTGTCTGGATTGGTACGAAAGAAGGCCTGGAAAGTCGCATTGTGCCGGAGGCGAATATCGATATTCGCTTTATCAATGTCAGTGGCCTTCGCGGTAAAGGTCTTAGAGGTCTGCTAACCGGGCCATTCAAAGTGCTGTATGCGTGTGTTCAAAGCGTACGTATTCTTGCCGATGTGCAAGCGAAGTCTGTGCTTGGGATGGGTGGTTTTGTTTCGGGGCCAGTTGGCATTGCTGCCTTGCTAACACGACGAGTTCTGGTTTTGCATGAACAAAATGCAGTGGCAGGCATGACTAACAAATGGCTGGGCCGTCTTGCTACGCGCGTTTATAGCGCCATGCCAAACGTTTTTCCAGAGAAGGTTGGCGCGCTCGCTATTGGTAATCCGGTGCGCGAGTCAATTGAATCAGTTGGTCTGCAAAAAATCTCGAACAATCAATCTCATTCTGACAAACGCAATGCCTTAAAAGTGCTTGTCGTCGGCGGTAGTCGTGGTGCACATGCTTTGAATGAAGCTGTGCCGAACGCCATAAAGACCATGCTTGATTCCATTGATGCAGAACAAGCCTCGCGAATTGATTTGCATATCTGGCATCAAACCGGTCCAGCTGATCAAGCCAGTGTGAGCAAAGCGTATGAGTCGCTTCAGGCGGAATGCAAATCTGTGCAGGTCGCCGCTTATATCGACGACATGAGCGAGTCTTACCTATGGGCCGATGTCATTATTTGTCGCGCCGGTGCAATGACTGTAAGTGAACTCAGCGCAGCGGCTTTGCCAGGATTACTCGTACCGTTTCCGCATCACGCAGATGATCATCAGACTCGGAACGCGATGTTTCTTGTTGATGCAGGTGCAGCGATTTTGCTGCCACAAGACAAACTAACGGCTGAATCGTTGAGTCAGGAACTGCGAAACCTGATCGATTCACCGCAAGCACTTACACGCATGTCCAAAGCCGCCCGGCAGCTGCACCAAGAAGACGCAGCGATTGTCGTGGCCGATGCATTACAGGAGGCGAGCAACTAATGGTTGTGGATATTTCGCCACTGGTAAAAAGTCAGATGCGTCGTGTGCGTGCTATGCACTTTATTGGCATTGGTGGTGTTGGCATGGGTGGCATTGCAGAAGTCATGCATCACCTTGGTTTTAGTGTCAGCGGATCAGACCTTGGCAGTAATGCGTTAACACAACGTCTGGTTTCGCTTGGCGTAACCGTACAAAAAGGCCATGCAGCAGAGCATGTCGAAGGCGTCGATGTGGTGGTTGTGTCAACTGCAGTTCCCGAAGATAACCCTGAGTTGGTTCGCGCGCGCGAATTGCATATACCGGTCGTGCGCCGTGCTGAAATGCTCGCTGAACTCATGCGTTTTCAACAGGGTATTGCCGTTGCCGGTACACATGGTAAAACCACCACCACCAGTTTTGTTGCAAGTTTGCTCACTGTCGGTGGACTCGACCCGACCTATGTTATCGGTGGAAGGCTGAACAGCTCTTCAACCAATGCTTATCTGGGGCAGTCTGACTGGCTGGTTGCCGAAGCCGATGAGAGCGATGCTTCGTTTCTGCATTTGCAACCCATGATTGCCATAGTCACCAACATCGATGCTGATCATCTGTCAACCTACGATGGGGATTTTGAAAAACTGAAGCAAACTTTCGTCGACTTTTTAATGCACTTGCCGTTTTATGGATTGGCGATTCTTTGCCTTGATGATGAGAATATTCGTGAAGTATTGCCGACTGTTGCGCGACCCGTGCGCACCTACGGTATATCCGAAGATGCAGATATACGCGCCACCAACATCGAGCAACATGGACTTGAAATGCATTTTGATGTGCATTTTAAAAGCGGTCTGACCATAGAGCGGGTGGTACTTAACATGCCCGGTCATCACAACGTGTTAAATGCTCTTGCTGCGATTGCGGTGGCGAATGAACTTGGTGTTGGTGAAGAGTCCATTAAAACAGCGCTAAGTGGGTTTGCCGGAGTGGGCAGACGCGCACAAGCAGCGGGTGAACTGTATTTTGAAAAAGGTACAGCGCGTTTATTCGATGATTATGGGCATCACCCAACAGAAGTTTCAGCTACCTTGGCAGCAATTGCTGGTGGGTGGCCGGACAAGCGTCTTGTGGTGATCTTTCAACCGCATCGTTATACGCGTACACGCGATTTATTTGAAGATTTTGCTGAAAGCCTGTCTTTCCCCGATGTGCTGTTACTTACTGAGGTTTACAGTGCTGGCGAAGAGAAGATAACTGGCGCCGATGGACGCTCGCTGGCTCGTGCAATTCGTAATCGCGGTCAGGTCGATCCTATCTTTGTAGAAGATATAGCCGATGTTCCCAAAGCTCTGCAAAGTGTTTTACGTGACGGTGATGTTGTTCTGACTCTGGGCGCGGGTAATGTCGGTAGTCTGGCTAACTCTTTACCTGAATTTTTTGCCAGGGAGGTCACTCATGTTTGATACGACCTTACCCGCACCAACTCGTTTCGGGAAAGTTGCCGTCGTTATGGGTGGCTGGTCAGCAGAAAGAGATGTCTCTCTGATGAGTGGGCAGCAAGTATTCGAGGCGCTGGTGTCTGCCGGCGTAGATGCACACGCTGTTGATGCAGGCCGTGATGTTGCCAGCGTTTTGGTCTCAGGTGGATTTAATCGTGCGTTTCTAATTTTGCATGGGCGTGGTGGAGAAGATGGTCATGTGCAAGGTGCACTTGAACTCGCTGGCGTGCCTTATACCGGTAGCGGTGTTCTGGGTTCTGCGCTGGCAATGGATAAGTTTCGCAGCAAAACAATTTGTCGCGAAAATGGTGTGCCGACGGCAGATGCCGCCATGGTGTATAGCCTGAAGCACGCCAAACAGGCTGCTGAAGAAATCGGCTTGCCGGTTGTGATTAAACCTACGCTGGAAGGCTCAAGTATTGGTGTATCAATGGTTAACGGAACACAGGCTATCGAACCTGCTTATAAAGAAGCTGCAAAGCATGGTCCGGTGATGGTTGAGCGACGATTGCTCGGTCGAGAAGTCACGGCCGGTATTCTGGGTGATCAATGCTTGCCTCTGGTTAGCATGAAAGCCGCCGGTGAATTTTACGACTATGACGCGAAGTACATAGCCGAAGACACCATCTATCAATGTCCGGCCGACCTGAACCAAGAACTGACAAGTCAAATTCAGCAGTATGCGTTAACTGCTTTTCAGGCACTCGACTGCAGTGGCTGGGGGCGTGTTGATTTCATGCTCGACGAAGAAGATAACCCGTACTTTGTTGAGTGCAACACAGCGCCTGGAATGACCAGTCATTCGCTGGTGCCTATTGCCGCAATGGAGTGTGGTGTGTCTTTCGAATCGCTGTGTTTGCACATTCTGGTTGAAACCCTGAGTGCCGAGGAGCTTGCCGCATGAGCGCCGTGATACGAAACGAGCAAGTGTTGCCGGTGAGCAAAGAGCCGATGAAGAGGGGCTTGCGCTGGTCTATCGGCATACTTGGGCTTGTCAGTCTTATTGCCGTTGCCCTGTACTTATCTGATGCAGCGTCAGACCCGACACACTTTCCAGTCATGAATGTCGATGTTGCCGGTACGCTGGATTACACCGATCGTGATCGCCTGCGTGTGTTGATCGAACAACACACTCAGCGTGGTTTTTACGGAATGGATGTGGACTCAATACGCGAAAGTGTTGAATCCCTGCCATGGGTTGCGCAGGCCCATGTTCGCCGTATTTGGCCTGCACGCTTAATGGTCAGTGTGGAAGAGCATGAACCAAGTGCACGTTACAACGACAATGCGCTGATCAGTAAAAGCATGGAGTTGTTTGTGCCTCAGCAGCTGTCTAAAGACAATCCGCAATACAGCGAATGGAGACGAAATTTTGCTGGCCTTCCAAGGCTGGCTGGAGCGGCAGGTCGTCACGAGTTTGTACTCGATGCGTATCGCAACTACGAACGAGCTCTGTTGCCTTATGGGGTTTCAGTGAAGGCCTTGCATGAAGATGAACGTTTATCGCAAACGCTGGAACTGTCCAACGATGTGACCGTGCGTATTGGTTATGAATCGCATGAGCTCAGATTACAACGGTTTCTGGATGTGTATGAACGTTTGGTGCTTCCGCTCAATGGTCAGCCTGCCAAGTTCGACATGCGTTACAGCAACGGATTTGCGTTGTCCAAGGGTGGTCTTATCGGTGGAGGAGTTAACTAGTGTCAGGCTCAGCGAACAGGGGTGGAATTGAGCATGGTTGACAAAAGCGAAAGCCAGATGATCGTTGGTCTGGATATAGGCACGTCAAAAATCGTCGCCATCGTTGCTGAAATTGATGCTGATGGCAACGTCGAGCTTGTTGGTATGGGTTCGTATCCATCGCAGGGGCTCAAAAAAGGCGTGGTTATCAATATCGATTCCACTGTGAATGCGATAGAGAAAGCCGTGGCCGAAGCCGAGAAGATGGCGAACGTGAAAATTCAGTCGGTGTTTGCCGGTATCGCAGGCAGTCATATAAAAAGTCTGAATTCGCACGGCATTGTGGCTATACGCGCGAACGAGGTCGAAAGTGATGATGTGGAGCGTGTTATCGATGCCGCGAAAGCAGTTGCGATTCCGGCAGATCA
Organism: uncultured Granulosicoccaceae bacterium; assembly: GCA_937981955.1. Lineage (GTDB taxonomy): Bacteria > Pseudomonadota > Gammaproteobacteria > Granulosicoccales > Granulosicoccaceae > Granulosicoccus. Next base: position 18,659 of record CALJNA010000102.1, on the reverse strand, counting down.
GCGCATTTTGCACGTGCTGCCACAGGAATTCATTATCGATAATCAGGATGGTATACGTCAGCCCATCGGAATGTCTGGTGTCCGACTGGAAGCCAAGGTGCATCTTGTCACCGGTTCTATTAGTGCGGCACAGAACATAGCGAAGTGTATTCGTCGATGCAATCTGGAAGTTGAAGACATCATTCTGGAACAACTGGCATCGAGTCATTCAGTGCTTACACCGGATGAAAAAGATCTGGGTGTACTGATCGTCGACATGGGTGGTGGTACAACGGATATTGCAGTGTTTACAGACGGTGCCATTCGACACACGGCCGTGATACCGATTGCTGGTGATCAGGTCACCAATGATATTGCCGTGGCGTTTCGTACACCAACGCAATTTGCAGAACAAATAAAAGTAAAGCATGCGTGCGCTTTACAACAGCTGGCCAGTCCAGACGAAATGATTGAAGTACCAGGAGTCGGTGATCGAGCAGCTCGCCGACTGGCAAGACAAACACTCGCAGAAGTGGTTGAACCGCGCTACGAAGAATTGCTTGGACTTGTCCACGCAGAACTTCGACGAAGTGGTTTTGAAGAGGCTTGTGCAGCTGGAGTTGTATTAACCGGTGGCACCTCGAAAATGGAAGGAGTTGTAGAGCTGGCGGAAGAGATCTTCCATATGCCGGTGCGACTGGGAGTTCCACAGCATGTAACGGGTATGGCCGAAGTGGTCCGTAACCCAATACATGCAACCGGCGTTGGTTTGTTGCTTTTTGGCAAACAGAGCCGGATGAGCCCTCGGCATCATTCATCTGCAGATCTGCAAACCGAAGCGGGTTTGCTGCAGCGAATGACCGCATGGTTCAAACGCAATTTTTAGGGGAAATTTCCAGCATTAAGCTGGATTTGATTCATTGCATTAACTTTATAAACAGTGACTAGAGGACGTAAACTATGTTTGAACTCGTTGATTCTATTAACGACGCACCTGTAATCAAGCTCATCGGTGTTGGTGGCGGTGGTAGTAATGCCGTACAACATATGGTGGCTTCAGGAATTGAGGGCGTGGATTTTATCTGTGCCAATACTGACGCGCAGGCTCTGAAATCCATGCATGCGCAAACCGTTTTGCATATTGGGCAAAGCATTACCAAAGGTCTTGGTGCTGGTGCCAATCCGGAAATCGGCCGACAGGCTGCAATGGAAGACCGTGATCGCATTCAGGATCTGATTGAAGGTACTGATATGTTGTTCATCACAGCAGGTATGGGTGGCGGAACAGGTACTGGTGCGATTCCAGTAGTTGCTCAGATTGCACGTGAAATGGGTGTGTTAACCGTTGCTGTTGTGACCAAGCCATTCCCGTTCGAAGGTGGCAAGCGCATGCAGATTGCTTCTGCTGGTATTGAGGAGCTGCGAACACACGTTGATTCTCTGATCACCATTCCAAATGAAAAGCTGTTATCTGTTCTTGGCAAGAACATCAGTTTGCTCGATGCATTCCGTGCGGCAAACGATGTGTTACGAGGTGCAGTTCAGGGTATTGCCGAGCTGATCACAAATCCTGGTCTTATCAATGTGGATTTCGCAGACGTTCGTACCGTTATGTCCGAGATGGGTCTGGCGATGATGGGTTCTGGTATCGGTCGCGGTGATGAGCGAGCAACCGAAGCTGCTGAGATGGCGATTGCAAGTCCGCTACTTGAAGACATTGATCTGGCCGGAGCGCGTGGCATTCTCGTGAACATCACCGCAGGAATGGACATGGCCATTGGAGAATTCGAAGAAGTGGGTAATGTTGTGCGTCAATTTGCGGCAGATGATGCTACCGTCGTCGTCGGTACCGCTATCGATGAGTCGCTCGAAGGTGAGCTGCACGTCACAGTGGTTGCCACAGGTCTTGGGCAGCAAGCTCAAACCAGCAGAGTGGGTATGCGAGCCGTTGCCGGTGGTGCCCAACGTGCAACTGGCACAGGCGGTCCTGCGGTTTACTCCAGTGGAACCAGCAACACAGGAAAAGCGCCATACGCCCCGGCTACACCTCCGAATTATGGTGGTACACCTGGTGCGAGCTACCAGCAGAAGCCGGTTGGTGTGGAGCGTAAGAGTGCTGCAGGAACCGCTCGAAACAGCGGCATTCCGACTTCGCCAGAGGCTGGTGAACAGCAGGATTATCTCGATATTCCTGCCTTTTTGCGTCGTCAGGCTGACTAATCTCAGCTGAGATTACCAGTGCATAAGGTAGGTGGAGAGCATCAGTGCGATCCTTTAATATGCCGTGTCTGTGCAAGACTTGATCATTTGTCTTGCACTGCGGCACTTTGTCTCGCAGTTTCATCAGCAACAGATCGATTCTGCTGCTATATAATGTGCGAGTCGGTTGATTAATTGTAGTTGGGATCAAACAAGTGATAAGACAAAGAACTCTGAAAAACACCATCCGGGCAACCGGAATCGGGCTCCACACGGGGAAAAAGGTTTACCTGACCCTCAGCCCGGCTCCAATCGATACCGGTGTTGTTTTTAGAAGAGTCGACAGCACTCCACCCGTTGTTATCCCCGGCCACCCGTTGAATGTGCAGGACACCGAGCTTGCTACGTCACTGGGCAAGGACGGAGTTCGGGTATCTACCGTCGAGCATTTAATGGCGGCATTAGCTGGTCTGGGTATTGATAATTGCTTCGTCGACGTCAGCGCCGACGAAGTGCCTATTATGGACGGCAGTGCTGCACCGTTTGTTTTTCTGGTGCAGTCTGCCGGCATTCTGGAACAGGGTGCTGCGAAAAAATTCATCAGAATCAAAAAAGCCATTGAAGTGCGTGATGGCGAGAAGTGGGCACGCTTCGAACCGTTCAATGGTTTCAAAGTCAAATTCACTATCGATTTTGATCACCCCGTTTTCCGTGGAGAACCGCAAACCGCTGAAGTGGATTTTTCAACAACCTCTTTCGTTCGGGAAATCAGTCGAGCCAGAACGTTTGGGTTCATGAGTGATATCGAAGCGCTGCGAAAACGCGATCTGGCCCTGGGTGGCAGTCTTGATAATGCGATCGTTATTGACAATTACCGCGTATTGAATGAAGACGGCCTTCGATACAAAAACGAGTTTGTCCGACACAAGATTCTCGATGCTATCGGTGACCTCTATTTGTTGGGCCACAGTCTTATCGGTTCTTTCAGCGGTTACAAATCCGGCCATGCGCTCAATAACCGATTGTTGCGCGAATTGCTCGTTAACGAAGCGGCCTGGGAAGAGGTTGTATTTGAAGACGTTGAAACCGCGCCAATTTCATACACACAGCCTCAGGAAGCGGTGGGCTAACAGCCACGCTCATCAACCCGCTTGAGCACAATCCGTCTGCGCACAAGTTCAGTGCGCTGACCGAATATGTTCGCGTGGGGCTGCCATAATCCCTACTCTATGACCGTCACTGAATTTACGACAGTTGCTCAATTACGACGGTAACGTAACGACAGTTACTCAATTTTCTCCCTTTTTGCCTGCCAAAGTGCCCTCAACACTGGCAACCGGCATATCAATAGATCTACAATGGTTTCGTGTCAGGCATGCGTCGAAAACGCATCGTCACATAAAGCGGGAGCTCGAACCCGTAAGCAAACCATTTGGAGATATTGATGAGAATCACTTTAAAAACGCTTGTAGCTACAGCAACCACAGCCATGGCGCTGTCGGGCACCGCTGGTGCAGCCGACAAAGTACTGACGTTTTCGCATTGGGCCGGACCCAAGCACGCGATGGCCACCAAGGTATACCCTTGGTTGAACGAAACACTTAGTGAATGCTCTGGCGGTTCACTTTCTGTAAAACTGGAAAACGGTTTAGCACCACCGCCTGCACAGTACGACACCATACGCGATGGTGTAGCCGACATTGGATGGATTGTTCACGGCTATACAAAGGGTAAATTCCTGACGACAAAAATGATTGAGATGCCGGGTCTGCCTGGCAACGCCGAAAGTATGTCAGTTGCGTTTCAAGCGACGCATGAAAAGTTTTTTGCTGACGCCAAAGAAGCCAAAGGTGTAATGGTACTGTCCAACTTTGTTCACGGCCCAGGCATGGTTAACACGGCAAAAGAGATTACATCTTACAAACAGCTCGAAGGTATGAAAATTCGTGTTGGCGGTGGTGTAGCCAATGCCGTTGGAACAGCACTGGGTGTTGCAGGCGTAAACATGCCGGCACCAGCTGTATACGAAGCAATCTCTTCAGGCGTTGCTGAGGGTGTTTTCTTTCCACTTGAAACCCTTCACTCATTCAAGATTGATGAGCTGACCAAGTACTCGTTCAAAAACCCTGATGGCATGTACACCACATCGTTCGGCCTTATCCTTAATCAGGATAGCTACGATGATATGTCCGATGAGCACAAGGCCTGCATCGATGGGGCGAAAGGTGTTGAAATGGCACGGCAAATTGGCAAATTCTGGGATGAAGCAGATGCGGTGGGCCTGGAGCAATCGGCTGCAAATGGTTCAGTGGTCATCGAAGCCAGTGCTGAAGAACGCGCATACTTCAAAGAGCTTACTGCAGGTATAGAGGCTGAAGTATTGGCAGAAGTGGAAAGTCGGGGAGTTGATGCTAAAGCGGCATTCGAATTCATGAAGTCACAGCTTCAATAGGCTTCACAAGTAGTTATATTGGTACGCTCATGTTGTAAGATCTCGTTAGACGATAGCGAATAGCGGTTTACAGCGATGAAAAGTACTTTAGCAACACTGGAAAGGCTAACGGATTCCGTTAGCCTTTTTGCTGCCAATGTTGCAGCCATGATTCTGCTGTTTCTGGTAGCCATTACTTGTATAGATGTTGTAGGTCGCTACATTTTTAATTCCCCTTTGGTCGGCACCGTCGAAATGGTGGAAATATCCATGGGTGCAATCACGTTTTTTTCTTTTCCACTCATGTTTTCCCGGCATGATCACATTATTGTCGACCTGATTCCGCATTTTAAACGCGGCTATCTTGGCTGGATTACGTCAATCGTTTTTCTGGCAGTCACGTTTTACATTGCACTAAAGCTCGGCTCTCGCGTATTCGACTATGCAACTCGCGCATTGGAAGATGGCGATGTCACTGAGTACCTGAACATTCCGCGTTATCCGGTCGTGGGTTTTATCACAGCAATGATTTTTACTGCTGCAGCAATCTCACTGCTCAAGCTTTTAGTCGTGTTAACTAACCCTGGTAATAGCGTGGAAAGTGTGGTTGAAGAAAATCTTGGTTCAAACTCCATAGAGGAGGCTGAATCATGACCTCTGCACTGATTGGTTTTGCAGCCGTTTTGGTACTCGCCTTCATGCGCATGCCTCTGGGTGTTGCTTTAGGTCTTGTGGGTGTTATTGGCTTTACATACGAATCCAGTTTTCGCGCGGCAATGTCCAGCGCCAGTCGACTGGTTATCGATTCCAGCCAATCGTACGGATTATCGGTTGTGCCGTTATTCATATTAATGGGCTTAATGGTTGAACGTGGTGGCATGGCCAAAGAGCTGTATCGCGCAGCGTTTGTTTTTCTTGGTCATCGTCGTGGCGGCCTGGCCATGTCAACGATCTGTGCATGCGGCATGTTCTCGGCTATTTGCGGATCATCATTGGCAACCGCTGCCACCATGTCTAAAGTATCCATGCCTGAAATGCGTCGCTACAAATACAGCGACGGGTTGGCATCGGCATCTATTGCCGCAGGTGGCACACTTGGCATACTGATTCCACCAAGCGTTATCCTGGTGATCTATGGTCTGATTACCAACGCATCGGTTGGCAAATTGTTTATCGCCGGTATTCTGCCTGGACTGGTCGGTGTTATGTTTTATCTTGGTGCGGTCATGTATGTGGTGCGCCGCAATCCTGCTGCTGGTCCGGCCGGTGACAAATGCTCCTGGCGTGAGCGCTTGTCGGCACTGGGTGATGTATGGACTACGCTGGGCCTGTTTGTCTTTGTTATTGGCGGTATTTATGTTGGTGCGTTTACACCAACGGAAGCTGCGGGTATGGGTGCTGCTGGCGCTATTCTCATTGCTTTTTTTCGTCGTGTACTCAGTTGGAAAGTATTGGTTGAAGTGACTCGCGAAACAGCGCTGACAACCGCAAAGCTGTTCATGGTGGTTTTTGGTGCAATGATTTTTTCAAACTTTGTTAATCGCGCTGGCTTACCTGATGCGTTAATCAACATTGTGAATAGCTTTGATGTGTCGCCACTGGGTGTGGTGTTTATCATTCTGATAATCTACCTGATTCTCGGTTGTGTCTTTGAATCCTTGTCGATGATATTACTGACAGTGCCTATTTTTGCACCGCTGGTTGAGGGGCTGGGTATGGACATAATCTGGTTCGGCATATTGGTTGTGGTCGCAACTGAAATCAGTTTAATCACACCACCAATCGGGCTTAATGTGTTTGTGCTTAAAGGTGTGTTGAAGGACGTGTCGGTTAAAACCATCTTTAAAGGGGTTACGCCGTTCTGGATTGCAGACATAGTGCGTTTGATCTTGCTGGCACTGGTACCTTCTATTGCATTGTTTCTACCATCGCTTATGAAGTAACCAGCGATGTGTTTTCCTAATCGCAATTGTGTAGATGGTTAAACCGCTGAACAGCCTGTCGCAGGCGTGAAGCATCGTAAAGTGGCACCTGCTCTACTTTTTCTCCAATACTGGTTACCGCGGGTCCAAGATACCGAACACCAGGGATGGTGGTGTTGCCGTTTTCTCCCACAATTATTCCGCCGCTGTGTTCGCATACGGATATCCATTGATCTTTGAGCATACGCCGGGTTAGCGGATCGAATCGATTTTGGCTTCCCGGGCCTGCACAGTTAACAACCACACTGGCGCTCAGCGATTGTCGCTGCTGCATCGCATTCGTAAACACAACCGATGAGACTTTCTTGCGGTTTTCTATTCGTTCCACTCTGCCGGCAACAATTCGCGTGTTGCCCGAACCCATCAATCGATGAAAATCATCGATGCTGTCTCGAGTACCGCCTTCGAAATGTGTAAACAATGGACGAGTTACCTTGCGTGCTTCGCTTAGTTTTGGCACAAATTCGTTCAAGCTTCGGTAAGCGAAAAGCTCACGCATGCCAACTCGTGTTTCATAAAAGCTAGCACCTGCATCCAGCGCTTGTTTATGCAGTGTTTTTATGGCGAGCAGAAATTCTTCAGCTGTATTAAACGTGCCGTTCAGGTTGAATTTGGTCGGACTGAAATTCGGAGAAGGTCGCAGCGGTTCGAACAGAGTGCCTTTTGGAGAAATAGCGGTAAATTGCACATTCGATTCGCTCTGGATGGACTGACAAAAACGCAAACAGTCCAGCATTGCAGCTGACGCACCAATGCAAACGATATCGCCACCCTTATCGAGAAGCTCAGCGATTCGATGTTCGTTACCGAACAGTTGAGGAAAACTGCGATCACTTTCGTCACCCTCTATGCGCTGATTTTCCGGACCACCTGTGGCAACGTCGACGGTTTGCGCATGGAATTGTTGTCCGTCTGCTGTGATAACGCTTAGCGCAGTTTCAGTTGGTTGAATCTTATCGACCCTGGACTGAACCCGGCGCACGCTAACACCGGAAATGCTCAGTTGCTCCATAGCTTTAAGGGTTTTCGCGTGCAAGAAGTCTCCATAGATTTCACGCGGCGCATTCAGGCTGGCAATATCACCAACGCTGGAATAGGGCGTCGCTGCGCTTAACCAGTCGGGTGTGCGCTTCGACATGGTGCTTTCCAGCAGCTCCCAGTTCTCCTTCATCCAGTGTGCAAAATCAGTATCGACACTGCGTGACGGAGAATTGAGTAAATAGGCAAACCGCCATGGAACCTCGCTGGGTGCCTTGGCATACGCAATGCCACGCCCGATGTCCTGCACATCAGGGCCAATAATCGTTAGGGTATCGCCGGCAGTGTATTGCCGGCTAGTTGCAAATTCGGCCGCGCTCAGACCATCGCCGATAATAATGTGATGGTTATCCAAGACTGTGGCGAGCTTGAACTGGAATATTCACAGGCACTAGTCGTCGCAGCGATCGGCCAGTTGATCTGCTACTTTTAATAAGGCGCGTTGTAATTCGTCTGCGTCCATACTATTCGCGGTCGCCTGCACGATACTCGCAGACAGCTGGCTTCGCGAGCGTTTGCGCAGTGTCTGTGTCCTGGGTTCAGCGCGCACCTGACCCGGTGCCACATGCCACGTAGCTGATGAGACTGTAATGCCATCTCGATTTAGTTCGTCAATTATCTGTCGGGCACTAAAACGCAACCGCGCCAGTGCGCTTGAGTTGTCGAGAGTCAGTTTGAGAATGCGATTTTCGATGCGACAGAACTGTATCCGTTCCATGCTTTGAGGCGGCATAACCCGGGCGATAATCTGCCTGATCTTGCGATCATCATGCAACGCCTGATTGACATCAACCCCGACTAATTCGCTAAACTTTTTCATGAATAAAATAGTAGATCGGCCAGCAAACCAAGATGGTGATACCCAGCTGCAAGATGAAGAGCCGGTGCTCGACCAAATGGACGGTGTTAATCCGAATAGCAACGAAAGTATCGTAACGTATCGAACCGAGGCGACTCTTGCGCCTGATTCGCACAATATTGACTCGGCAGATCGGCCAGCAGAGTCAATGGCCTCCGGCACGGTTGCGTCGAACTCCATCAAGCATACCTTTTCAAACCGTCAGCTGCATCTGTCTTTGCTGTTGGTGCTGGGCATTGTAGGGCTTAGCGCTGCTAGTGGGTTCCTGTTGGGTCGCGGAGTTCAATTGGAACCCGGTGAAATGGCTCCGTTGAGTACCGGTATTACGGTCAAATCCGCAGCGATTGAGCCGTCGGGTCCTGCAAAGGTAGCGGATGTCCAGGCACTGGCTGTGCTCAAGCAGGATGAGATCACGAACCAATTGGGTGAGATGCGCGCTGAATTGCTGAGACTCCACTCGATTTTTGTGCGTCTGGCTGAGATTGCCGAACTCGACGACGGCGAGTTTGACCTGACCTCTCCATTACTGGAATGGCAAGAACAGTCCAGTGTGCAGAAAATGGGGCTTTTAAATCGCCGCTTAGCCCATATGTCAGACAGCGGACGACTGATGACATCGATCTTCGATTATCGTCGCATGGCCTACGATCAGAAGATTTCGGGCAGACCGCTGGTTGAAGGTCATCGGACATCGGGTTTTGGTTACCGGACCGACCCCATTACCGGGGAAAGGCTTGAGCATCTGGGTTTGGATTACAGTGGCCCGGTTGGTGAGCCGATTCTGGCGCTGGCAGATGGTATTGTCACTTTTTCGGGTAAAAACTCCGGATACGGCAATTTGGTCGAACTTGAACACGTGGACGGGTTGCGTACTCGTTATGCGCATAATCAGGCGAATCTGGTCAATCGGGGCGATCGCGTTCAAAAAGGTGAGCCAATTGCCACCTTGGGGTCCACCGGACGTTCGACAGGGCCGCATGTGCATATTGAGGTTCGCCTCGATGGCTCGCCCATTGACCCGGGTTTTTTCGTCCGTTGAGGCGAACCGCACCTAGTGTGTCAGTGTCATAATAGGCCCGATCACTGCTTTAGCAGTGCAATATAATAATTAATTCGCTGGCATTGGCCCGCGATGTAAACAGCCGTCTCGTGCGGTATTCAAGGTTTTGGATTTCATGATAGGCAATCTTGTCAAAAAGATCGTTGGCTCCAGCAACGACCGAATGATTAAAAAGCTTTCCCGCGATGTGGAAGCTATCACTGCGCTGGAATCGCAAATGCAGGCCTTGTCTGATGAGCAGCTTCGCGATAAAACCGAAGCGTTCCGGGAACGCCTGCGAAACGGCGAAACCCTCGAATCGCTGACGACCGAGGCGTATGCAGTAGTTCGAGAAGCCGGTATGCGTTCATTGAACATGCGTCACTTCGATGTGCAGTTAATCGGCGCAATGGTACTCGATAGTGGAAAGATTGCGGAAATGCGCACTGGTGAAGGTAAAACACTGGTGGCAACCGCGGCTGTATACCTGAATGCACTGACTGAGAAAGGCGTGCACGTTATAACGGTTAACGATTACCTTGCTCAACGCGATGCCGAATGGATGTCTAAGCTGTATAACTTTCTTGGCTTGTCAGTTGGCGTGATTATTAACGGACTCGACGGCGATCAGCGTCGTGAATCCTATGCGTGTGATGTGACCTACGGTACCAACAATGAATTTGGCTTCGATTACCTGCGTGACAACATGGCTCACAGTCTGGAGGCAAAGGTCCAGCGTGGATTGAACTTTGCGATTATCGATGAGGTAGATTCCATTCTTATCGATGAAGCTCGAACCCCTTTGATCATTTCCGGTCCGGCCGATGGCGATAGCGAACTCTATACGATTATCAACGAGCTGGTTCCAAGAATGCAGCGTCAGATGGACGAAGACGGTGAAGGTGATTTTACTGTTGATGAGAAAAGTAAGCAGGTTCATCTGACCGAACAAGGTCACGATACGGTAGAAGGTCTGCTGGTTGAAGCTGGTTTGCTTCAGGAAGGGGAGAGCCTGTACGACCCCTCTCACATTATACTAATGCATCACCTGAACGCAGGTATGCGGGCACATGCTATTTACACCAAGAATGTGGAATACATTGCCAAAGATGATCAGATTGTTATCGTTGATGAATTCACCGGCCGAACCATGCCGGGTCGACGCTGGTCAGACGGTTTGCATCAGGCTATTGAAGCCAAAGAAGGTGTGACCATACAAAAAGAAAACCAGACCCTCGCATCCATTACGTTTCAAAATTATTTTCGACTGTACGACAAGCTTAGCGGCATGACTGGTACAGCTGACACAGAAGCATTTGAATTTCAGTCTATTTACGGACTTGAAGTGGCCGTTATACCTACCAATCGTCCAATGGCGCGTGACGATAAAGCCGATCTGGTTTTTCTAACGCAAAAAGAAAAATACGACGCCATTATCGATGACATCGAAGACTGTGCGACTCGGCAACAGCCAGTTCTGGTCGGTACGACTTCTATCGAAACATCAGAGTATCTGTCAGGTTTATTGCGCGAAAAAAATATTGAGCATGAAGTGCTGAACGCAAAACAACATGAGCGTGAAGCCAGCATTATCGAAAACGCAGGGCGTCCAGGCAAGGTTGCCATAGCGACTAACATGGCAGGTCGTGGTACCGATATTGTGCTTGGTGGCAAACTTGAAGCTGAGTTGGCGGAAATTCCAGAAGACGATACAGCCGCTCGCGAGGCCATAACTGCAGACTGGCAGCAACGACATGACGCGGTGCTTGCGTCAGGTGGATTGCATATCATCGGTACCGAGCGTCATGAGTCACGACGTATAGACAATCAGTTGCGAGGCCGTTCCGGACGTCAGGGTGACCCGGGTTCGAGTCGGTTTTACTTGTCATTGGAAGATAGCCTTATGCGTATCTTTGCATCTGATCGCGTCAGCGGGCTTATGCAAAAGCTTGGCATGGAAGAAGGTGAAGCTATTGAACATCCGTGGGTAACCAAAGCCATTGAAAATGCTCAGCGCAAAGTCGAAGGCCATAACTTCGACATGCGTAAGCATTTGCTTGAATACGATGATGTTGCCAATGATCAACGTAAGGTTGTCTATGAAGAACGCGATGAATTAATGGACAAAGACAACGAAGAGCTGGAAACGCGCGTGGCCGAACTGCGCGAAGAAATTATTCCACCCGTTGTTGAACACTACATTCCGCCCGGCTCACTTGATGAAGTCTGGGACTTGCCGGGTTTACAGCAGGAATTGGAAACCATGACAGGCGAGGCTATCCCGGTGCAATCCTGGTTAGATGACGACCCTGATATTCCAGAAGAAGACATCGTTAACCGTATTCTCGATATCCTCAAAGAAAGCTACCAGAAAAAAGAAGCAGCAGCTGGTGCTGAAGGTTTACGCCAGTTTGAAACCTATGTGATGTTGCAGGCTTTGGACGATCACTGGAAAGAGCACCTGGCAGGCATGGACTACTTGCGCCAAAGCGTTGGTTTGCGAGGTTATGCGCAGAAGAATCCGAAACAGGAATACAAACGCGAAGCGTTTGAGCTATTTGAGAAAATGCTCAACGAATACAAAACCGATGTTGTCACGGTGCTAAGTAAAGTGCAGGTACGCGACCCTGAACAAGTGCAGGAAGCACAGGTGGAACGTCCGGCACCCACACAAGTCAGCTACGAACACAAGGATGCGACCAGCGCCCTGGCAGATGATGCTGGCGATGCAGCTGAACAGAACGAGGGTCAATCGGCTGTGGCTGCAGCCGCTGCTGCGCGTGACGCAGCCGTAAACCGGCAAGCCGCCGCTGCTCAGGCCCCGGCAAAACCCTATGTACGCGAACAGAAAAAGCTTGGTCGTAACGATCCGTGCCATTGTGGTTCTGGTAAGAAGTTCAAACAGTGCCACGGTAAGCTAAGCTAAGTGCAAACGTGGTTGAGTTTGAACCGTCTTGTTCAGTAAAGTCGTCAGTGACAGCTTATAAAACGAATGCCAGTAAATCTTAATTTAGCCCCCGGTATAGCCGTGGATGGAATTAGGCTCGCGCCGATCAGTGCGGGTATAAAATCTGACGGTGCTGCCGATCTACTGCTCATCACTCTTCCGGAATCCAGCACCTGTGCTGGTGTCTTCACGAAGAACGTGTTCTGCGCGGCACCAGTGACCGTTGCTAAAGAACATCTGCTGGCATCGGGTGGTGCAGTAAGAGCCATGTTGATCAATTCAGGTAACGCCAATGCAGGTACCGGGCAACCCGGTATTGATATGGCACGACGGCATTGCGGTGCAACTGCTGCTGAGTTGAACGTGCAAGAAAATCAGGTATTGCCTTTTTCAACCGGTGTGATTGGTCAGTTATTGCCGGACGAGGTTTTGTTGAATGGCATTACCCACTGTGCATCAGTGTTGGGAGATGACTGGCCTGCTGCTGCCCGTAGCATAATGACAACGGACACACAGCCAAAGTTAACATCGCGCCAGATTCGTATTGAAAATGAGCTGGTTACCATCACGGGTATGGCCAAAGGGGCCGGCATGATTCAGCCCAATATGGCAACGATGCTGGCTTATCTGTTTACCGATGTGGCTATAGAGCAATCCGCACTTCAACAAGCGCTTGAAACCAGTGTGGCAACGTCCTTCAATTCCATAACCGTCGACAGTGATACTTCGACAAATGATGCGTGCATGTTGGTTGCTACAGGCGAAAAGCTTGAGCTGGATGCCTCTCACCCGAACTGGTCTGACTTCGTTTCCGCGTTATCAGACGTGGCGCTTGATTTGGCTCAGGCCATCATTCGCGATGCGGAAGGTGCGACTAAATTCATCACCGTGTCAGTCTCCGGTGGGCAGAACACTGAACAATGCCGTGCGGTTGCCTATGCCATTGCGAATTCACCGCTGGTGAAAACCGCCATGTTTGCCAGTGATGCAAATGTTGGACGTTTGCTCATGGCTATTGGTAAAACAGAACTGGAGTCACTTGACCCCAATGCGATCAGTGTCTCAATTGGTGATGTGGTTGCGTTCGAAAGTAGTGGAATCGCGGCTGGTTATACCGAGGAGAAAGGCGCGGCAATAATGGCCCAGCCAGAGATCGACATTAATGTTGATCTGGGTACTGGTCGTGCCAGTGCAACGGTATACACCAGCGATCTTTCGCATGATTATGTTAGCGTTAATGCCGACTATCGAAGTTAATCGGCAAGCTATACAACATGTCAGAAGATTACATTGATGTAGTAGCGGGCATTATCTATAACCCGGCAAAAGATCAAGTGTTGCTATCACTACGCAAGCCATCCCAACATCAAGGCAATCGCTGGGAGTTTCCGGGTGGAAAAGTAGAAGCAACCGAGAGCACAGAGCAAGCATTGCGTCGTGAACTGGTTGAAGAACTCGGTATTCGCACAACAAAAGTGGCAGCGTTTTGCCAGATTGAACATCGCTACCCGGATAAATCAGTTCGATTACATTTTTGGCAGGTTGATGATTTTGACGGTACACCAATTGGCAAAGAGAATCAGCAACTGCGCTGGTTTAACATTACTGATTTGGTAACGCTGGATTTTCCGCAGGCCAATAAACCGGTTGTTGATCGGCTATTGGCATCAACGACCGCTATTAAGCGATAGGTTAATAGCCGGGTAGCTGCCAAGCTACTTGGAGATAAATTTATCAAACACTATGGTGTGGGCTGGTTCAGGCTTGCGCTAATTCAAGATACCGGGCATGCAATTGTTCAACTTGTGGGCGAACAGCCTCGGGTCCGGCGTTGTTGTCGATAACATCGTCGGCAATGGTCAGACGTTCCTCACGGCTGGCTTGTGCATCAATGATTGCCTGCGCTTGTTCTTTTGTGCTGCCGTCTCTGCTAATGATGCGTTCAAGCTGTGTGCTCACCGGCACATCTATCACCAAAATACGATCGAAACGCGCTTGCTGACTGGTTTCAACTAACAGCGGAACAGCATAGATCAGATAAGGTTCGCCGTTTTCGGCAGCGGCATTGATCTGCTCTTCTGACAATGATCGGATAATTGGATGCAAAATGCCATCAACGGTTTTACGTTTTTTGGCATCCTGAAAAATCAGCGCGCGCAAAGCGGGCCTGTCAAGCTCACCATCGCTGGTTATGATCTCGTCTCCGAATTCTCTTTGCAGTTGAGTCAAACCGACAGAACCCGGTTCAACGGCGATGCGTGCCAGAACATCTGCATCGACGATTGTTACACCGAGCGATGCGAACGTATCCGAGATCAGAGTTTTACCGCTGGCGATTCCACCGGTTAAGCCAATAAGCAACATAGTAAGCGCTTAAGCGAAGGCGCCCATGTAGGTGCTCCAGACTTGTTCTCCCCACATCATGGCCAGCCAGCCAGCACTGGCAAGGTAGGGCCCAAACGGAATAGGGATGTTCTTGTCGCGACCGGCAATGACAATTAAGGCGATGCCGACAACTGCACCAACCAAAGACGAGAACAGAATGATCATGGGTAACTGCTGCCATCCGAGCAGAGCACCGAGTGCCGCCAGTAGTTTGAAGTCGCCGTAGCCCATACCTTCTTTACCCGTGATCAATTTGAACAACTGAAAGACCAGCCACAACACAAGATAGCCCGCCGCTGCACCAATGACTGCTGAGCGGACATCGGCAAACACCGGTATCAAACTCGCAAGCAGTCCAATCCACATGAGTGGCAGTGTCAGATTATCAGGCAACAAATGATGATCGAAATCGATCATGGTCATCGCCACCAGAAACCAGGTGGTGATAATGCCGACAACACACTGCAGACTCGGACCGAACTGCCAGGCAACTGCTAACGACAGCAGCATGGTAACGAGTTCAACGATCGGATAGCGAGGCGATATTCGGGTTTTGCATTTGTGGCACTTGCCACCTAGCAGCAAATAGCTGATTACAGGTATGTTCTGCCACCAGGTAATAAGGTTGTCGCAACTCGGGCATCGTGAGCGGGGTACCGATAAGTTGAAAACATCTTTTTTATCGGTAAGTTCATCTGACGGATTCTCAACATCGGCAGACGCAGTATCGTCATTAGTGGCGTTGTCGGCAGCCGCTTTTTCGGCCGCCATTTCTTCCATGGCTTCCGTCCATTCGTTTTGCATCATTACCGGCAGACGGTAAATGACCACGTTCAGAAAGCTGCCAACAAACAGACCCAGAAACGCAACAACGCCGTAAAATAATACGGCGTTGTTTTGTAGTGCGTAGATTAGCGACATCAGGATTTTACCCGATAAAAAAATGCAAGCATATCAGAATGCATCACCCATTTTGAATATTGGCAGATACATACCAACAACCAGACCACCAATGACCACACCAAGGAAGGCCATAATCATGGGCTCCATCAAACTGGTCATGGCGTCAACAGCGTTGTCGACTTCCTCTTCGTAGTAGTCGGCGACTTTACCCAGCATGTCGTCGATTGAACCTGCTTCCTCACCTATGGCAACCATTTGCGTCACCATGTTGGAGAAGAGTCCAGAGTTCTCGATGGAAGTCGTGAGCCTTTGACCGGTTGCCGCTTCATCTTTCATTTTATAAATGGCGTTTTCGAACACCGTGTTACCAGCAGTACCGGCAACTGAATCCATTGCTTCAACCAAAGGCACACCGGCTTTTGACATTGTGGATAGTGTTCGTGCGAATCGGGCAGTTGCAGCTTTAACAACGATATCGCCAAATACCGGTGCTTTCAAAACGACCCGGTCGAGAAACGCCGCAAATTTCTTGGAACGCTTCTTTGCTTCAATGAAAGTGTACACAGTCAAGCCGACTCCGCCGAACATGACCCACCAGTACGACTGCATAAATTCAGACGCATTTACAATCATTCGGGTAAATGCGGGCAGATCACCACCCATACCTTCAAACAAGGCTTCGAATTGAGGTACAACGAAGACAAGAAGAATGGCGGTTACAATAGCCGCTACAATCAAAACGGCAACTGGGTAGAACATGGCCTTTTTAATTTTCTTCTTCAGGGATTCTGACTTTTCCTTGTAGTTTGCTATTTCACCCAACAGGGTTTCCAGCGTACCTGATTGTTCACCTGCTTCTACCAGTGAGCAAAACAGGTCATCAAATTGTTCCGGGTACTTTCGCAGCGAGTTAGTCAAGTTACTGCCTGATTCGACTTCTGATTTCAAGCCCATGACCATATCGCGCATGTTCTTGTTATCCATACCGTTGGCTACAATCTCGAAAGATTGAACCATTGGTACACCAGCACCCATCATTGTGGTTAACTGGCGAGCAAAGATGGCGATGTCACCAGCAGTGATTTTCTGACCACCACCTTTTGACTGTCGCTTTTTCTTTACCTTGGGAGCAATAATGCCCTGTCGTCGCAGTTTGGCTTTAACCAGATCGGCACTTGGACTTGATGCCATGCCTTTCTGTTTTTGGCCCTTGGCATCCTTACCTTCCCATTCAAAAAGATGGTTGTCTTTGGATACTTTGCTTGATGATGCGGAAATCGCAGCCATGATTAGTCCTTGGTCACCCGGTTAGCTTCTTCCAGACTCAACAAGCCAGCTTTGACTTTCATCAGAGCTGCTTCTCTTAGATCAGGAATTTTCTCTTTCTTCGCCTGCGCTGCGATATCAATCGCATTACCACCAGCCATGATCAGCTTGCCGATATCTTCGCTGATTTTCATTACCTGGTAGATACCGGTACGGCCTTTGTAGCCGCCATTGCATTTTTTACAGCCCACTGGCTTGTGAACAACAAGACCTTCAAGCTCTTCTTCTTGAAAGCCTTCATCAAGCAGTACTTCCTTTGGAAGTTCGTCTGGTTCTTTACAGGCGTCGCACAGTCTTCGTGCCAGTCTTTGTGCAATGATCAGACTAATGGCCGTTGCGATATTAAACGGTGGAACACCCATATTGATGAGTCGACCCAAGGTTTGAGGCGCATCATTGGTATGCAGTGTAGACATAACCATGTGACCGGTTTGAGCTGCTTTTATAGCAATACTCGCGGTTTCCAGGTCACGTATCTCACCAACCATGATGATGTCTGGATCTTGTCGCAGGAATGCTTTAAGTGCCTCGGCAAATGTCAGTCCGGCCTTGGGATTAACGTTTACCTGATTAATACCTGCCAGATTGATTTCAGCGGGGTCTTCCGCGGTGGATATATTTGTGTCTTCCTTGTTCAGTATATTCAAACCGGTATACAGCGAAACAGTTTTACCACTACCTGTTGGGCCGGTTACCAGAATCATTCCATAGGGACTTGCCAGCGCATCCAGATAGAGTTTTTTCTGCTCGGGCTCATAGCCCAGTGCATCGATACCGAGTTGTGCACTGCTTGGATCCAATATACGCAGTACCGTCTTCTCACCAAATAGAGTAGGGCAAGTATTAACACGAAAATCGATTGCTTTGGTTTTTGAGATTTTCAGCTTAATACGACCATCCTGCGGTACTCGCTTTTCCGATATGTCCATTCTTGACATAACTTTCAATCGAGCCGTCAAACGGGTTGCCATGTTCAGTGGCGGGTTTACCACTTCCTGCAGAATTCCATCGATACGGAATCGAATTCTGAATTCTTTTTCATAGGGTTCAATGTGAATATCTGAGGCACCGCGCTTGATTGCATCAAGTAGTACTTTATTAACAAATCTTACTACTGGAGTTTCATCTATATCGCTGCCTTCATCTTCTGCATTTTCGGCTCCGTCACCGCCTTCTACTTCCAGATCGAAGCTGTCGTCCAGACCTTCAGACAGAGCACTGTTACCTTCGAGTACGCCTTTCTTGAGCTCCTGCAGTTTGTCATCTTCGACAACAACGGCTTCGACACTCAATCCGGAGGTAAATTTGTACTTATCTAATGGTTCGCTGTTCGTCGGGTCTGAAATGGCAACAAATAGTTTTGTACCGCGACGTGCAATGGGAACTGCATTGTGGGCAGAGATCAGATCTTCGGAGATAAGATCATTTGGTATGCTGCTTGGATCTAGGCACGATAAGCTGTAACAGGGTAATCCAAAATCGGCGGCAATTGCTTGTGATATTGATGCGGTTGTCACGTCACCATATTCGACCAGGGAACTGATCAGTGGTTGCTTTGATTCCTGGCTGTG
>CALJNA010000101.1 GCA_937981955.1 uncultured Granulosicoccaceae bacterium | reverse complement strand
TCTGCTACCACTCCGGTAACTTGTCCTTGTGGCCCAAGCGTTACTTCAAATACTCTGACAGTATCTTGAATACTGATGGTTTCTGCATCCATCAGTTCTGCAGGTGGTGCATCAGCTGCCAGCTGACCTTGCACACCTATTCCGAAGTCTGCCAGTATTGGTTCGATAGTGGAAAAGCCATCGAGGGTATTCAAAGCGACTCGAGGATTACTGAAGTCGGTTTCATCGGGAACCGGTATGTTGATGGTGCCATCTTGCGAACCGGTGAAGAGCAGACTGTTTGGTATCGGAAAAACGCCTGCCGACGGGTTGTAGTTGGCAAGCGGTGCAGTCGCCAATTGTTGCTGGCGAAGTTCGGAGCTTTCAAAATTGTAGTCGGTGTCGCTGCTACAGCCTGCCAGCAGTACAATCGAACTGGCTCCGATCGTGAGTAATTTCATTGAGTTGTTCATTAGACTTTTCATATTCATGCCTTAAATGAAGTGCCAGTTGAGTTGGAATGCAAACAGGTTGACATCGAAATCGAACTCACCTCTGAGTGTGGGTGAACCGGCCGTTGGCGGCGTGTTGTCGATGGCGGACTGGTCTATTTCAACGCGTGTAAACGCGGCACTTGCACTGAATCTTTTGTTGATCTGATAGGTCCCCCCTGCGGAATACCAATAACGGTCATTCGCAGCACCCCTCGGAGATCGTGCACGAGGGTTTGGAATCGGACTTTGGTCATAGGAAAAACCGGCACGTAAGGTGACTTTGTTGTTTAGTGCAAAGTTAAATCCCGCGCTGGCAGTTACAGTGTCTTCCCATGCGAAAGGCAAACTTGATGTGTCCTGCTCCGGGTTTGCAAACTCTGAAGTTAGTTCATCGAACGATGACCATTGTGTCCACTTCAGTGTGCCGAGTAATTCGACCTTGTCGTTAACCATTTGCGCTACAGAAAAATCGAGTGTAGCGGGCAGGTCGGCTGAAACCGTTGATGCAGAATCTGACAGGAACGCACTTGGTGGCGTTCCGCCTGCTAAAATGCCTTGCAGTACTGGGTTCAAAGTAAAGTCCGCATCGCCGTCCAGTTCATGTTGCGTACCGTGTCGGTATGCAACACCGATTTTTGTGCCTTCTTTTGGTTTGAACAGCGCACCAATGTTAAAAGTAATCGCTGTACCTGAACCATCAATTTCAACGTTGCTGTCTAGTGCCTGAGTGTTCTCGGCCAAGTTAAATGTTTGACCTCCGCCTACTGGTACTGCACTGCAAAATTGCGCCGGGTTAGGAATTCCTCCGCGAAAAGCAACAAGCTGACAGGTTGTACCGGAATCGATTTTGTTGGTCAGTAGAGCGTTTGCTCTCTGCACGCTAATACCGCCGCCGATAGACACTTTGTCGTTAATGCGATACGCAACCGTTGGATTGATGTCGATAGCGGTTACTTCGGTTTCAACCGCGTGATATCGCCCGACCCAGTCATCGTCGTATTGTGAAGATGTAGCAAAAGGGACGTTGATGCCTAAACCGATGGCCCATTTCTGATTCAATTGCCTTGCGTAGTAAACTCCGGGTGTGACCGGATTACCACCAGTAGTTTCTGTAGTAACGCCATTACCAGCACTTAAAGGATCGGAGCCAAACAATGGGTTTATGCGAGAGCCTCTATCGACATAGTCCACACCGGTTGAAGTTACCGCGGCTGAAAAACCGAAAACCGGGTTTTCAAGTTCAAACATACCAGCCGGGTTTGTCAGCACAGTAGATGCGTCGCTAGCCACAGCCGCATTCCCTGCATAGGCGTTGCCCATCCCGTAAGCAGATTGTGCCGATACGGCGAAACCTGCTGCCATGGCGCTATTGCCCGCCGTGAGAGCGGCAGCCGATGCCGCGATTAATAAGAATTTGTTGTGTCTCAAACTAATGCCTCCAGAAAGACTTTACCGACCATTGCAAGTGAATGCTCTGGTATGGGCCTTGGGTTAAATGCAGGGCGCTGTTAGCTAACACTGGATAACGTGTGCGTTACAGCTAACTTTTATTTTTGCTCGTTCTCGTGGGTATTGTTCACCGAAAAATGAAGCCTTATTGTCGGATTATCGGATGACTTGTGTTTACAGGCCGAAAATCTGATCGTCACAGTTTACTATGAAGAGGCTAAATTTAAAGCTCTAGCGGTATCTAAATGAGTCTGAATTCGGTTAACTGGCGGCATTCATCCCGTGCTCTTGCTCTTGATCAGGTTTGATCGCATGATGGTCTAACCAGATTATGATTGACTGAAGTCAGGTTTTTGACCGTTATTAGCGGCTATTGCGGACTAAATGATGCAAAAACGGTTTTATTGCACGAGCTAACTGCTGTAATTGTGTTCTCTAGTGTGATTACGGTATTTCCGAATAAAAATTCTGAATAACGGAGTAGAAGTGTTGTCTGCAGAACATGAGCTCTCACAGAAAATCGTTGCCATGGATGCCTGGTATTGCAAAGTACCGGTCAATGCACGGCGCGATCATGGCATTGGCAGCGTGCAAGGCACGATCGATGTCGTTGTGGTTCGTCTAACCAGTGAATCGGGTTTACACGGATTCGGTGAGGCGTCACCGTGGCCAGTATTTTGTGGAACGGCCGAAGGCTGTATGGCTGCCTTCAGTCGATATTTTGTGCCGCATGTGATCGGTGCAGCCGTAAAAGATGCACAAAACATTATGCGCACATGCGAAAAGGCTGTTGTTCACAGCAGCGACGCAAAGGCTGCACTCGAATCCGCTTTGCTTGACTTGACTGGAAAAATAGTGTCGCTGCCCGTGCATGCATTGATCGGCGGAAAAGTACGAGATCGCATTCCGTTATCCGTTTCTATTGCTAATCCGGAGTTCGATGATGATAAAGCGCTTGCGCAGCGAATTCACGATGATGGCGTCAGAGTTGTCAAAGTAAAAACCGGTTTTAAAGATCACGCCTTCGATGTGGCAAGGATTGAATGGCTGAAGAAACAGTATCCCGATTTCATCATTCGGGTTGACTACAACCAGGGCCTAGACCCTTACGATGCGCTGCGTAAACTCAAAGATATCGATGCACTTGATGTCAGTTTTATTGAACAGCCTGTCGCTGCGAGACATTGGCAGAGTATGCGCGAACTCAGACAATCAATTGATACCCCCTTGTTGGCTGATGAAAGTGTTTTCACGCCAAGCGATATGGTTCGCGCCGTAAAAGAGGATATCTGTGATGCGGTGTCAATAAAGATCATGAAATGCGGTGGGCTGAACCGTGGCAAAGAAATAGCGGCTATAGCAGAGGCCGCTGGATTGGCTGCTTATGGAGGAGACATGTTCGAAACTGGTCTGGCGCATTTGGCCGGTTTGCACATGGTGGCCAGCACGCCGAATATTTCGCTGGGGTGTGAGTTTTATCAGGCAACTTATTATTTGGACGAAGATCTATTGAGTGCACCATTTCCGCTGGACAATGGGGAGGTCATTGTGCCTGATACGCCAGGGCTGGGCATCGAAGTCGATCAGGAAAAAGTGGCCAGTTTCAGCCACATCAGTACGGTGAGCCAATATTAGTAAATTTGGCGTATGGGAATGTTTAAACCTGAAAACAATGCGTTAGCGCCTGAGTGTGCCGAGTTATATATTCTTCTCGCCATAATGGAATTCTTAAGTTAGAGTAGACCGAGAAGGTCTAAAAACAAGCCATATGGAGAAGTTAATGAGAAACAACGTCCTTGTTAAAAGTGCCGGTGCGGCATTGTTCGCATCTGCAATTACCCTTTCTGGTGCAGCACAAGCTGAAAAGTGGGATATGCCTTTGGCATATTCAGCAACCAATTTTCATTCCGCGGTAGCTGCTGAGTTTGCCAAGTGCGTTGGCACAGGCACCGGGGGAGGATTGGAAATTGTTACCCATCCATCAGGATCGCTTTTTAAAGGTGGTGATATCAAGCGAGCTATTCAAACCGGTCAGGCACCTATCGGCGAGCGTTTACTTTCCGGTCACCAGAATGAAGATGCATTGTTCGGTTTCGACTCCATTCCGTTTCTTGCAACTTCTTTCGATGACGCTGATAAACTTTGGGCTGCAGCTAAACCAACTTTGACAGAGTTGCTCGATGAGCAAGGTCTGCATTTGCTATATGCCGTTCCGTGGCCGCCGCAGGGTCTGTATTTCAAAAAAGAAGTGAACAGCGTTGCTGACATGAAGGGCATTAAGTTCCGTTCTTACAACAATGCAACCGCAAGACTTGCTGAGTTAACTGGTATGTCACCGGTCAGTATTGAAGCAGCAGAAATATCACAGGCTTTCGCTACCGGTGTTGCCGAAGCAATGGTGTCTTCAGGTGCGACTGGGTACGATCGAAAGGTTTGGGAAAGTCTTACGCACTTTTACGAGGTTGACGCATGGTTACCGCGCAACTACGTCATTGTGAATAAAGATGTGTGGAGCAAGACGGACGATGCAACCAAGAATGTGATCAACGCTTGCGCTCAGCTAGCCGAGTACACGGGTACATGGCGTTCAAAAGAGTACACGGGCTTCACACTTGCCGGATTGACAGCAGGCGGCATGACCGTAGGTCCTGCAGGAGATGCGCTTGTTGAAGAACTTAAAGCGATCGGGGAGACCATGACAGCCGAGTGGCTTGAAGCTGCAGGCGACAAAGGTCAGGCCATAGTTGATGCGTTCAACGCATCAAAATAGAGCAAAAAAATCGACTTGCTCGTATGGTAGGTCGGTTAAATATTTGTGATCTTACTTATGGAATTACTGCACTCACCATCTGTGCGCTATCGCGACACAACGTTTAGTGAAGCGAACCACTAGTCAGGTACACATGCAATAAAAATAACACCGTCCTTGTGACGGTGTTTTTGTTTGGAGGTAAATCAAGTGACAGGCTATCGTCGGGTACTTCGTTTTCTGGATGGTTTATATGTTGCTGGAGGAGTGCTGGCGGCTTTGTTCCTCATCGCCATCCTGGTTCTTATTGTTGTGCAAATGGTTGCTCGATGGACAGGCACCGGTCAGTACGTCAGCGGTGCTCCAAATTATGCGGGTTACTGTATGGCGGCTGCATCGTTTCTGGCGTTTGCTCATGCATTAAATCGTGGTTCCCACATTCGCGTCAGTTTGCTGTTGAATGCAATGGGCAAGCACAGACGATGGCTGGAAATCTGGTGTTTCGCGGTTGGTGCTGCTGCTGCAACCTATCTGGCGTGGTACGCGGTTAAAGCAACGATGTGGTCGAAAAAATTTAATGACATCAGTCAGGGGCAGGATGCCACACCACTCTGGATACCACAGTTAGGCATGTCTATAGGTGCGATCCTGTTGGCGATCTGCTTCTGGGATAATCTTGTGCGTCTATTCGTTCTTAAAAAGCACGCTATAGAAGCCGAGAAACTTCGACAACACTAACCCGTCCTTCAATACATAAATCAGGTTTAGAACAATGGAAGAACTCGGTGCCATAGGTATATTTCTATTCGTCCTTTTTCTGCTGTTGGGCAGTGGTGTCTGGGTTGGTTTGGCCCTGCTCGGGGTTGCGTTTGTTGGTATGGTCCTGTTCGCATCACGTCCTCCCGGTGATGCAATGGTTACAACCATATGGACCGCGTCATCATCCTGGACTCTAACTGCACTGCCGTTGTTTATCTGGATGGGGGAAATACTGTTTCGCAGTAGGCTCTCTGAAGATATGTTTCGTGGACTGTCGCCGTGGATGGCGCGTTTACCTGGCGGTCTCGTGCATACCAATATTGTTGGTTGTGCGGTTTTTGCCGCAGTTTCGGGCTCGTCAGCTGCAACGCTGACAACGGTTGGCAAAATGTCCATTCCTGAACTTCGTCGGCGTAACTATCCTGAAACCATGATCATTGGCACTTTGGCGGGCGCGGCAACGCTCGGTCTGATGATTCCACCTTCGCTTACACTTATTGTGTATGGCGTGACGATTAATGAATCCATTCGCAAGCTGTTTCTTGCCGGTGTATTGCCTGGCATTGTTCTCGCGCTGATGTTCATGGCTTATGTAGCTATTATGTCTCGGTTATCGAAGAACTTTAATCCGGATGCCGAACCAAGAACTTCATTTATGCAAAAGTTGAAGAACAGCCGGTACTTGTTACCGGTCGTTGCATTGATAATGCTAGTTATCGGATCAATGTATGCCGGTTGGGCAACCGCAACAGAGGCAGCGGCATTTGGAGTTCTGGGCTCGTTGGCTTTGGCGGCAACGCAAGGCAGTCTCAATTGGCATACTTTTACCGAAAGTTTAATGGGCGCAACCAGAACCTCAGCCATGATCGCATTGATTTTGGCCGGTGCAGCTTTTCTGTCCTTATCAATGGGTTTTACCGGCCTGCCCAGAGCTTTGGCAGACTTCATTGCAACGCTGAACTTATCGCGCTTCGAATTGCTGCTGGCGCTACTGGTTTTTTATATCGTGCTTGGTTGTTTTCTGGATGGAATTTCATCGGTTGTGCTAACCATGGCTGTTGTGGAACCAATGATTCGTGAAGCCGGTATTGATGTTATCTGGTTTGGTATCTTTGTCGTTGTGGCCGTAGAGATGGCACAGATCACACCACCGATCGGGTTCAATTTATTTGTGTTGCAAGGCATGACAGAGCATGAAATGGGCTACATTGCGAAAGCGGCAATCCCCATGTTTCTGATCATGGTCCTGATGGTGTTTGTGCTAATTGCGTTTCCTCAATTGGCCACCTGGTTACCCGATACCATGAGAGCGAGCCCGGGATAGACGAAGAAAAAACCTATCCCGGTCCAGTTATGGCTGGAACGTGCATCTCAGCGCAAAGCGAACCCGTGAAACGGTCGGGATTGATCAGCTTTAGCGTAACAGATCGGCTTCAAGCCGATTAGGCATTGTTTGTCGGTGCGCTATTGTCGCTGGACACAGGTGTAATTTGTGCTTCAGCTTCTTGTTCATAGCGACGTATGGTTTCAGCTGGATCTTCGCCAAGCTCAGTCATTTTCTCAGCCAGTTTTCCAAAACCTGTCGGACCTTCTTCAAGCAGGGTTTCCTGTAGGGCCATGATCTCTTTCGCTTTGCTGACATATGCTTCGTTTTCCGAAAACACCAGGTCTGGATCGTAGCGTTCCGCCATAACAATCATTGCTGTGCGATCATCTTCGCGAAATCCTTCATCGACTCGCATGGCATCTTCTTCCGACATACCCAGTGCAATCAGTGCGGAACGCCCCATTCGAACCGAGCTGTCAAAAGTTTCCCGGATGATGTCTCTGCAACCAGCAGCGTACAGATCATAAACGTGAGGTCGATCGTAAGCTCTGGCAACAATATTGACACCAGGGTAGTGTTTGTGAATGTAGTGAACCAACGCCGTTGTTTGCTGTTTACTATCAATGGCGATAACAATTTGAGCAGCTTCGCGAATGCCGGCCGACTCCAAAAGATCAGGCCGGGTTGCGTCTCCAAAATACGCTTTTACACCAAACGTTCTTAGCATATCGAGTTGTGCGGAACTGAAGTCGACGACTGTGGTTTTATAACCTGCGCCTTTAAGCATGCGGTTGACGATACCACCCACACGGCCATGGCCAGCAATGATCACTTGACCGGTTTCTTCAATTTCATCTGCCTGTCCGACCACATTTTTCGCGAATTTAGGTGCGATAACCCGATCGTACAAAATGAACAGAGCTGGCGTCAGTAGCATGGAAAGTGCCACCACCAGCAACAGCCTATCTGCAAGCTCTGTGGGTATAACGTGGTTTGCAACTGTGAATGAGAGCAACACGAAACCAAATTCGCCTGCCTGAGCAAGACCAAGCGTAAACAACCAGCGATCAGTGCCACGAATTTTAAAAATAAAACTCAATGCAAGCAGAACCGCGGCCTTGAGTAACATCATTCCCAGTGTTAATCCGAAAATGAGTGCCAGATTGTCGAACAGCAGCACAAAATTAATACCGGCACCGACCGTCATAAAGAACAAACCGAGCAGTAAACCTCGAAACGGATCGATATCAGATTCGAGTTCATGTCGATATTCGCTGTTTGCCAGCACAACACCGGCGATAAAAGTGCCCAGGGCTGGTGATAAACCCACCAGCGTCATTAACAACGCAATTCCAATAACCAGCATAAGCGCAGCAGCCGTGAACAGTTCTCGTAATCCGGCGCTTGCAATAAATCGGAAAATAGGTGAGGTGAGTTTGTTGCCGGCTATGATGACAAAAGCAACCGCTGTAATGGTAACCAGTGTCGTCTGCCACCCGTTTAATCCGTCAACCAGACTTATGCTGGCATGTGAGTCGTGTGATTGGCCGCCATCTCCATGTGTATTGGACGCGTCGGTAGCATGATTGCCGGCAGCAAGCTCTGCAAGTTCAGGTATGGCCAATAGTGGCACCAGGGCCAGCATGGGAATAACTGCAATATCTTGAAACAGCAACACCGAAAAACTGGACTGGCCACCGTCACTGCGCATTAACCCTTTTTCATTCAATGTTTGCAAAACAATCGCGGTTGATGAGAGTGAAAAAACCAGACCGATGGCTAGTGCAATAGTCCAGGGCTGGCCCATTGCCATTGCTGCGGCCATAACCAGCAATGCGGTTATGATGACCTGGCCGCCACCGAGTCCAAGTAATTTGGTACGCATCGACCACAGAATTTTGGGTTCCAGCTCCAGGCCGACCAAAAACAGCATCATGACAACACCAAACTCAGCAAAGTGTTGTATGGAGATAACATCGACACCTAGCAAGGCGAGTATCGGGCTAATAACGATACCGGCGATCAGGTAGCCTAATACTGAGCCAAGACCGAGACGCGTCGCAATTGGCACGGCTATGACACCGGCAATTAAAAATATGAATGCCAATAGTAAAAAGTCGGTCATGGCTTGTCTCTTCTTGAATGAATCACGATGTTTAGTTATTAGCCACGGTGTTGAATGCCCGGCACGACATGTCGTTCTCTGTGTAAACGAACACGCAACCATTCGGGCCCGAGGGCTTCGCCACGTTCTACTTTACCACTCATCCAGATTGCGGTTGCAAAGGCAAGCACACCGGCTAACGCATTAGCTAAAGCCTGACCGGCCAGAACACCTCGGGCACCAAACTCAGCAGACAGAAGGAAAATCAGTGGTATCGCGAACAGTAGATCACGAACAACATTGCTTAGCGTTGAAAATCCAGGATGACGCAATGCGGTAAACACAGGGTTTGCACTAAGTTGGAGCCCAAATAACAAGTAAGATCCGACAATAAAAGTGGCATAGAACCTGAGCAACTCAGCAGCTTCGTCCTGCAGGCTGAAAATTTTGATAAGGGTATCTTGTGCAAAAAACATCAATAAAGTAACCGGAACAACATAGAGAACCACAAATTTTGCAGAGCCCGTTAGTGTTTCCCGTACACGATGGTAATTACCCGCACCCATATTTTGTGAAGCAACGGGTCCAACGGCACTTGAAAGACCATATAAGCCTGCGAAGGCAACTGGCGTGAGTCTTCCGACAACGGATGCAGCCGCGACGGCGTCGGTTCCGAAACGAGCCATTTGTGCAGTGGCAAAAGCCGAACTGATCGGTGCAGAGAGATTGGTCAATATGGAAGGCAGAGCAATTGAGCTCAAGGCTTTAAAGTCGCCTAAAAGCGCTGACCACACTGGTTTGATGATTAATCCGTGTTTTGCAGCGACGCTGTACAGAGCAATCGCCGCAACTGTTATACGGGATATGACAGAAGCAATGGCCGCCCCTGTCAGACCGAGCCCGACACCAAAAATGAGCAGGGGGTCGACTACGGCGTTGACCGCACCGCCGATAATCGTGGACCACATCGATAATTTCGCCGCACCTACCGCTCTGAGTAATGATGTAGCTACAAATGCAAATCCCAAAATTGGCAAGGATGCGCCAACGATGCGAAAGTAGGTGATTGCCAGTTGAAGAGTTTCACCGCTTGCACCGATTAGAGAGAGTAGTTCTTCAGCGTACCAGAGCGTGAGTATAGTAATTGGAATGGTCCAGCATAAAGAGTAAAGCAGGCCGTGAGTAGCGTATCGCCGAGCTTGTTCTTCCTCGTCCTCGCCTAATGCCTGAGCGACCAGTGTTGATACCGAGATTGATACGCCAATGGTGATCGATGCGCCCAAAAATAATCCAAGACCGGCAAAACCCACGGCCGCAGCGAGCGAAGGTTGACCGAGTATCGAGATAAAAAACATATCCACCAGATCAACGATCATGATCGCAAACATGCCTATTGCTGAGGTGATGGCAAGATTGCTGACATGGCCGAACACAGAGCCTTCTGTGTAAGTCGCTTTGTGAGACGGTGCAGCCATGTGGAATTTTCCGTTAGTTTCTGTTTATTCGAATGTCGAATGTCGATCTGATTTCCTGATCAACTTGTGAGTTTATATAATTCGGTACATGATTACGCAAAATCGATCTGGCGCGATCGTTTGCAACAGTACGAATATCAGTTGAGCCGTTCATCGCCCAAACCTCGTGATTATCTCGATTGGCGATATCCGGATAGAGAAAATCTGTTTGCATACGATCATAGGTTTGTTGGTGTCCCAGAAAATGCCCGTCACCGTCTACCGCTTTTTGAATTTCTGAAAGGTTCAGCGTTTCTTGTGATACATCAATCGGGGCGAGTGAACGCAAGATACTGCCAAGCATATCGTTATCGATAACAAAGCTCTCAAAAGAGCACACCATTAGTGATGCCTGTACACCACAGGCCTGTGTAATCAAGTTAGCACCAGAGTGAGCCGCGAGCGTGACAGCTAAGCTTTTTTCATAGCCACTTTGAGCGTCAGCCAGTTTGCTGTCAGACGCACCGGCAATTGTTGAGTTGGAGAAACCATAGTACTGAGCCATTTGTATTACCGCTGCTGTTAACAAGGCCTGCTCTCCACTACCGCCAGACATTGCGCCGGTGCGCAGGTCAGTCAACATTGGTCGGGGGCCACATATGATTGAGGCTTCCGGATTGACTAACCAGGCCAGAACCATTCCGGTAATCGTTTCTGCCATGGTTTGCGCAACGCAGCCTGCAATAGTTACTGGTGTTGATGCGCCGAGTTGCGAAAATGTATTGGTGTGTACGGGAATGCCGAGCTGTGCGCCACGTATCAGTACCTCAATGGCTTCTTCGGACACACGCAATGGAGACACCGCGTGGTTAATGTTCAGGGATAAAAAAGGTTGCTCGATAAACGCCTGTTTTGACCCTGCAATCATCCAGCACAATTTGGCAACCGCTTCGACACTTTGTTTGTTGCTGGCACTCGTCATGATGTGTTTGGTCGTACCGTTAAGGCAGGCATAAGCTGTATTGATATCCAATGACAGTGCGTCAGGCATATCGCGTGCAACCATTGAACGACTGAAAAAATGCACATGTTCAAGTGTATCTGCCAGCCTGGCTGCATCGTGCAAGTCGGCCAAAGTAGACTCTCTGAACTTGCCAGTGTGCAGGTCAGCGACTAATGGAGCAGCCCCTCCGGTGCCCACAAATACACGCTTATTGTCCAGTATCAGTTCATTACCTGGCAATCGACCGTGGAGTGTGACTGGTCTTTTAATCCCGGCGAGCGCTTCTTTTACCAGTGGTTTCGGTATACAAAGTCGGTTGTTCGTGTTTATATGCCCACCGGCTGAAACGATGTATTCTGATGCGCTTACCGGCATATCGGCAACGCCGATATTTTCCAGTATATCCAGCGTAGCCTCATGAATTTTTTCGACGTCGCTCTGTTTTAATGGTTGATAACGACCGCCTGAAAATTGGGTCGGTGCACTGGTAGGAGCTGATGCACCCGGCGTGACAGATTGTCGTCTGCGTATGCGTTTACGCGAACCGGTTTTTGACTTGTTTGGTTGACCAGCGTCTGACATGTTAGCGAGGGTGTTATGTTTTGTTCAGCTTCGCACTCTCTGGCTCGAGAGACAACTGAAAAGAACGAGTTCCGCGGTTAGAATCGATTAGGGGCAGGATAAGGAAAGTTCTTCATCATGAAGATTGTCATCGTTGGGGCTGGTGCTATGGGAGCTATCTACGCAGCTCTATTGGCAGATTCGGGTAACGAAGTGTGGGTACTTGACCCGTGGCTTGAGCACACTCAGGCAATTATGCAGCATGGCTTACGTATAGAAGGGGCCAGTGGCAGCCGTTGCGTTACCAGCTTGCATGTTGCCTCAAACGCCAGTGAGCTGCCTGAAGCTGAATTGTTCATTATTGCTACGAAGGCATCTTCAGTGGTTGATGCAGCTAAAGCGATAGGACCAGTGTTGACACCCACCGCGATGGTTCTGACTATTCAGAATGGGTTAGGTTCAGGTGAGCGTTTAGCCAGTCATCTGGATACTGGGCAGTTGTATATTGGTGTTGCCGAAGGCTTCGGTGCATCGGTTAAAGCGCCGGGTCATGTGCAGCATACGGCAATGAACAAGATCCGGATTGGGGCCTTCTACTCAAGCCATCAGTCAAACATTGAACCATTAGTGGATGTGTGGCGTGCTGCAGGATTTAATGTTCAGAGTTACCCCGATATTGCGCAACTCATTTGGGAAAAGTTTATCTGCAATGTTGCGTACAGCGCGCCATGTACCGTATTCAATTTGTCTGTAAAAGAACTGTTAGCGCACAAACACGCTAAATCTGTATCGCAACAGTGTGCACTGGAGGCCTGGGAGGTTGCCAAAGCCAAACAGGTAACATTAAGTTTTGACGATCCAATCGAGCATATAACTGCATTTGGAATAAAAGTAGGTAATGCCAAGCCATCAATGCTTCTGGATCATTTGGTTAAGCGTCGCTCGGAGCTCGATGCCATTAACGGGCGCGTACCGGTAGTGGCTGAAGAGGAAGGCATGGTGGCTCCGGTTAATCGAACGGTCAGTGCGATTGTTCGTTCGCGTGAGGCAGGCTGGCTATGACGATTAAAACGTCCTCGGAGTTGGTAGGAGCGCCTTTGGCACCGACTATGTTTCGATTGGCGGTGCCCGGTGTTATCGGTGCTTTACTGTTTTCCATTCCTGGTCTTATAGAAGCTAACTTTATTAGAGCGTCTGGTACTGATGCACTGGCAGCGGTGGCGCTGGTGTATCCGTTGGTCATTCTGGCGGCGATGTTTTCTGCCGGTGCAATTGGTGGTGCGGTGAGTGGTCAAATCGCCGTAGCACTCGGCGCTGGGAATGCCCAGGATGCAAGCTCGGTATTAGTCTGTTCGGTGTTGATCTCGATTGTTGGTGGAGTGTTGATGTGGGGACTGGTTGTGCTTTTTGGTCCCGTCCTCTACAACCATGCCAGTGACAGTTCCACAGTGGTGCGTGCTGCACAACACTATGCTGCCTATGTCTTTCCAGCCATCCCGGCCTATTGGCTGGTGAATATGTTGTGTTCTGTCATGCGGGGAAGTGGGGATATGCTACGACCCGCAATTGTTGCGGCAGGTTTACTCATTTCTTACACGTTACTGGCCAAGTGGGTTATTCCTGATAGCGGAGTAACACTCAACGAAGCCATGCAAGCGGCTGCATTCGCAATGGCAGGTTCTTTTCTGTTCGCATTGCTGCTGGCAATTTACTTTACATATAAAAATAATCATTTGGTTCGATTTGATGTGCAGGCGTATCGTACCAGCACACTTTTCCGTATTCTGAAACAAGGTTTACTGGCAGCCAGCCAATCGGTCATGACCATTTGCTATGCCATGGTAACGACTCTTCTGTTTAGCCGATTTGGTACCGACTGGCTTGCCGGGTTTGGTCTTGCTGTCAGACTGGAATTAATCATGGTGCCAGTCATTTTCGGAATAGGTGCATCATTGATTCCTATTGTTGGTGCTTATGTTGGTGCTGGACAACGCGATCGTGCGATTGCGATAGCGTGGCGCGGCATTTTAATCAATGCGCTTTTAGTTGGCAGCATTGGTGTTCTTCTGTCGTTGTTCCCGGACAGCTGGTGCAGCATTGTTGGCAGTGATACAACAGTCATCGATAATTGTGCTCAGTCGTTACGTGTTATTGCACCTACTTATGCCTTTTTTGCCCTGGGGCTCGGTTGTTATTTTTGCAGTCAAGGATTGAATACGTTAAAGTTTCCGGTAATCGGTGCCTTGCTTAGACTGTTGCTGGTTGCCAGTGGTTTGTTCTGGGTCAGTAGCACGACCTCTGTGTTTACGGCTTTGTTACTGGTTGCCAGTGCCGTTGTGTTGTACGGTGGGTTTGTCGTTATCTCACTCAAAATTGGACCATGGAGTCATCGTATTGACTAATGGCCATAGCATTAAACAGCAATAGCATGACTAACAAAATCGCGTTAACCGAAGATCACATAACCAGATTTTCAGAAGATGGTTTCGTAGTCGTAGAAAACTGGTTGGACGCTAAAACCGTCGAGTTGGCCAGAGAAAGATTTAAACCACTGTTCAGTGGTCAGTTTGAATTGGGCATTCAGCCGGATGAATGGAATTGGCGCGAAGGCCGTGACTCACCTGAATTAACCCGGCAGATATGCAACGCCTGGAAATCTGATCGCATTATTCGTTCAATTGTTCTAATGGAAAACCTGGGCAGAATCTGTGCAGTGTTGAAAGGTTGGCCCGGTGCTCGATTAAATCAGGATAACGTTATATGGAAACCAGCAGGTGCAAGCGCTCTGGGTTTTCATCAGGATGATAGCTACCAATCCTGGCTAACTCCGCCAGAAATGCTGACGTGTTGGATGACGCTTGATGATACGTTGGCGGAACAAGGCACCATCGAATATGTGAGAGGGTCTCACCTTTGGTCAACCTCACAACCGATCAAACAATTTCATGCTCCGGATGACCCGCTTGCCGAGCTTGAATCAGTTACTGGCAGAAACAGAAACGATCTGGATATTGTACCTATCGTTGTCAATGCCGGTTCGGCCGTATTTCATCACGGAAGAACCTGGCATGGATCAAAAGCCAATACAGGTGCGTTGCCCAGACGTTCGGTGGTGTCACATTGCATGTCATCAGATGCAAGATTTTCTACAACGAGTACAAGCAGCATTTACAGTCGATATAAAAAAACCGGTACTGACGAAATGGACGAAAGTTTTTTTCCGATAATTTATCGACAAGATGGCTATCGAAGCCCTGAGCTTGATTAGTGTATCTCGGAAAATGCTTCCTGAGCCTTACGGCACAAGCACATTTTAAATTAGTGGACCAATCCATTTTTTCAGTATAGCCCTGCACGGATAAAACTAACTGACAGTTACGTCTACACTTGTTGTTGTATAGCGTTATTAGTTGTACAGCGTGATCTAAACGGGTGTAACCTGCGTAAAGATACAAGCGGATATTTAAACATCGGTACGAATTGGCGAAAAAGGACAAAAAACCTTCCTTCAAGCCCAGCCTTTTGGTCAAGTGTTCTTCGCTAGCCTTATCTCTTTTGGCATATAGATAGATAAAGTTAGCTCAGGTAATTACTTTTACCTACGTACATTCTTTGTTTATTCTATCGAATCGTATTTTTGGTTCTGAAGAGAACCGATTGAACTGGCTAATTGCATGACAACTTTGTATCGACAAGTCGCCGATCAAATACTGGAGCAAATTGCCAGCGGTGAACGGAAAGTAGGAGATCGCTTGCCACCTGAAGCGGACTTTGCCGTTGAATTGGGGGTCAGTCGATCTACGTTGCGGCTCGCTTTTGACCAGTTGGAGACAAGTGGTGTTTTGCGCAGGCAAAAGAGAGTCGGCACCGAGATTATTGCAGCAAAGCCACAACAGCGTTTCATTTTAGAAACATCCAGTATTCATAACATCCTCACTATTCTCAGAAGCAATGAATTACAAGTGCTTCGTTCTTCGTTCGTGGACTCTGCGAAAATAGCAGAACTAGAGAAATACCTTGATTTTTCCGGTCGCTGGTTGGAAGTGTTCGGGTATCGCGTTATGCCCAATGAGCTCAAACCACTCTGTACCAATCGCATTTACGTACCTGAAGAATTTGCGGCGGTTAATGACAGTCTGGCGGAGACTCAAGAGTCAGTTCTAACAAGGATTGAGTCAATGTTTAGCTTGACGGTCGGCCGAGTGGTCAGCAGTGTCAGAGCGATTGCTTGTCCGGCAGAAGAAGCCGAGATAGTTTGTATGGAAGAAGGTGCTCCTGCCTTGAGAACAGAGACCGAGTACTTTAGCGCTGATGGCCGATTGATAGAGTTTGTGGTTTCGTACTATGACTCTGAACGTTTTCAAATGCAGAGTGATGTCTCAATCGAATAGCAGACAGCCGCTCAGCTGCCGTTGCGAGATCTTCATTGTTACGACCACAACACTGATTTCGCGTTGCAAAACCGTCTCATTCGCTCAAGTTCGCTGGCCAATTTAGCCATACGTCCCTTTCCAAACGCTATGTTTGGCTCGGCCCATAAATTATCCACGCACAATACATTGTTCTGCCTGTCATGGCGAACTTCGATACGGCCAACAAATTTATTGTATTCCAACAGTGGATAAACATAGTATCCGTATTTTCTTTTGGCAGCCGGGACATAGATTTCAATTCGGAATTTGAATCCGAATAACCGCTCCAAGCGGTTACGATCGCGAACTATTGGATCGAACGGGTTTACTATTCGCAAACGTCCGGATAGTTTTTTTGTCTGATTAACTTGTTTAGCCTGCTTTGGTAGCATCAGCGCTTTGGTGTAATCACCATTTGCTGATTGAATTGAAACATTCGTTAGTCTGGATTTGTTTTGTTCGCACCAGTTTTTTGTCTGACTCAAGGTGAAACTATCCCAGAACTGTTGGATTTCAGCATGTGTTCCAAAACCCAGTCGCTCGAGTGACTGATCGATTAACCAGGACAGTCGCTCTTTTTCCGACATGGACGTTTTAACAAGTTGGTCGGGATAGATGCGTTCTGCAAGGTCATAGTACTTGTTAAATTTTGCTCGTTTGAATACGGCCAGTTTTCCGGTCAGCCAAAGGTAGTCCAGTGTTTGTTTGTGTGCAGGTTTACTCCAGATTGCATGTTGCCTTACGTCCTTGGTCGATTTAATGTCTCTTGAGCATAAAGGGCCTTCCTGCTTGATTCTGTGCAACAAGGCTTTTTGGTCTTTCTGATTAAGTAGGTTGTTTCGGGATTTATTCAGACGAAACAGATCATTTTTCCGTTTGAATTGTCCCTTCCAGTAAGGCAGGGTGTCCATCGGTAGAACACATGCGTCGTGGCAGAAATGCTCGAAGACTAATCGCTCTTTTTCTAGCAGTAAGTCAAGATGTGCAGGCCGGTACTGGTTGTTCCTGCTCCACAAAATATGATCATGCGCTCTTGCAACGACTTGCAGCGGGTCCTGTTGCACATACCCTAAAAACTTTATCAGCGCTAATAAGTCACGTAACGTTAAATTTCCCGTTGGTGATGTATGTAAGCCAGTACTGCATATTGCAAGACGTCTTGCCTGTTCATTTGTTATTTTCAATGCAGGCTCAAAATCGGTTTTCCTAGTACACAGGGATCAGGATTAACACCATGACCATGCAATTCTGAAACAGCAATGGTGCCATTAACCCGGCCAGGTGCGTTTGCATCGAGACGAGGTTTCACATAACCCGACAGGTCGCACACGTTTAAAACAGATTTCGCGGGAGTGGCTGTGGCAAGGTGCAATGCCGTCGCGGTGGTTATATCCGAACCCCAGGTATCCTCTATACACATTTTGGTTCCGAGTTCGATGCATAAATCGCGGGCTTTGCGCATCGCGCTTAAACCACCGAATTTAGAAAGCTTCAGGGCAACTGCGTCCATGCAGCCGTATTCACTCGCCTTTAGCAGAGAAGGAATATCGTGAGCACTTTCATCCATCTTCATTGGAAGCTGAGAGTTGCGTTTAACATTGGCACATTCTTCGATGCTTTTGCATGGCTGTTCGAGCATGATGTCCAGGTGTGCAACGGCTCTCCCGACTCTGGTACAGTCCAGTTGCGACCCGCCACAGTTCCAGTCGCCGTATACCAACGCATCATCACCGACAGCCTCTCGCACCTGCATCAACCGCTGCACGTCGTTACGCCAATTGCCATCAGCACCGAGCTTTGCCTGAAACTGCTTAATGCCATTCTGTTTTTCTTTGTTTGCTATCTCGGCCATGGTTTCAGGTGCAATGCACGTAATCGAATGATAGAGCGGCAATTGCTCAGCGTGTTTGCCGCCCAATAGCCGATAGAGTGGTAACTGTGCGGCTTTTGCGGTTAGGTCCCATAATGCTGTGTCGATAGCTGATTTAGCGTAGTCATGACCCGGTAGATACGAATTAAGTTGCGTCATGATGGCTTCTGGTCCTATCGGGTCAGCGCCTATCAGAACCGGTTTCATTTCAGTTATGGCTGCTGGTACACCGTTGGCATAAGCTGGCAGATAGTGCGGTATGGGGCAAACTTCTCCCCAACCGACCAAACCACAATCGGTTTCAAGACAGACAATCATGGAATCGACAGAATCGCAGGTTTTTCCATCGGCCATATAATACGTTTCGTGGCTGGTCAGAGAAACGCAATAAAGTTTGATTTGAGATATCTTCATATCTATACGAATAACTTGCTTCGGCAGCGATATTGTCATATTTTCTGCAGGCGTTGCCAGTGTATTCTAACTTCTCCAGCGGACAAAACACCAGATGAGCCAGAGTGACCAAATGCCGACAGAGTGGAAGTCGGAACATAAACTGTTTCCTTATCAGGTCGGTTTTACCTGCCCGCCGCACGACTGGGACGCTGCACCAAGCGATTTTTCCAGAGTGTGCCCGGAAAGTGTTGGTGTGCATGGCTGGATGATGCATGTACCGGAGTACCGTCATCAGCTCACGCAAAGAAACGACAAGTTCAATATTCTGGACGACTTTGTTCATTGCATGGCCAACAATGGTGCTGATGTTTGTGCCCAGGTAGGGTCGAATTGGGTGCATGCCAGTGGATTAGGCGTGGAAGGTATCAAAGACTTTTGTCAATCTCTGCAAGATAAGCATGGTGTGCCGCTGCACATGGCAGGTTATGCAATGGTAGAAGCGCTTAGATCCATGAATGTTGAAAAAGTCGCCATCAATGCTGTATATCACTGGCCAGATTGGTGGAGTGGGACGGCTGCGTTTTTGGAGGAGGCAGGTTTTGATGTTGTCTGGGCCGGCAATTTTGCTGATCAGGGATGGTTTGATACACAACAGCAAGTTAACGATTGCCGCTGGGTGTTCGATGGTGATCTGGCACTGAAGAGTTTTGAATATGTTGCCACTCAAGCGCCCGACGCTGATGCCTATTTGGGCTTAGGCATGTGCAATTTCAGAAGTGGGGAAAATGGTTTGCCACAACGTATTCTGCACTTGACATCGATGCTGGAAGACGCCCTTGGAAAGATGGTTATCGCACACGACACCGCGTTGTACTGGCGCGTTTTTAAATCATTGTCGTTGAAACCCAATGGGAACTATGGAAAATTGTTGAGCTCACTCTAATGCATCCTATTATCGCTTTATGGGCTGTTCCAAGGTCAACATCCACTGCGTTCGAATGGATGATGAGACAGCGTGGAGATTTACACTGTTTACACGAACCTTTTGGAGAAGCGTGGTATCAGGGAGAACAACCTTTATGGCATCGCTTTACACCAGAAGATAAAGTGACGCCCGGACTAACGCTCGATAGCACATGGCAGACCATAAAGGCTCACGCAGAGATTGGCCCTGTTTTTATCAAAGACTTTCCTCACTACGTGAGTCATATGTGGGATGAAGAATTTTTATCGCATTTTACTCACGCATTTCTCATTCGCGATCCTGCACTGACGGTAACCTCCATGTATGACAAATGGCCGGATTTTCACGAAGGGGAAGTCGGGTTCCCAGAGCAGCGTGCCTTGTTTGATTTGCTGACGGCCATAAACGGGAAGCCACCACCCGTTTTCGATAGCAACGATTTATTGGAGAATCCAAGCAGGATGGTGCAAAAGTTCTGTCAATCGGTTGGAATCCAATACTTCGAAGAGGCGCTAAGCTGGGAACCTGGTGCAGACACTGGTCAGTACAGTTGGTGGGATGGGGGATCTTTTCATCAGAACTTGCGTGGCTCATCTGGTTTGGTCAAACAAGCAAGACGCTACATTGAAATCGACGACGCTCCCGATCGTGTCAAGCAAGTGTGCCGGCGTATGAAGCCCCACTATGAACGACTGTATCGCTATCGCGTCACATGAGTGAGCATTAACCCTACTGTTTTTTTCTTCGTGTGAATGGATACATAAGCTGCCCCCAGTAAGTTCTTGGCAATCGCTGTGTTGTTCCGTATTCGGCCGGCCAGTGTTCTTTTG
>CALJNA010000100.1 GCA_937981955.1 uncultured Granulosicoccaceae bacterium | reverse complement strand
GCTTCACCTTCAGCAACTGCGCCTTCAACAGCAGCTTCACCTTCGGCAGCTACACCTTCAACTGCTTCTTCAGTAGCGTCTGCTGCTTCACTGGCAACATCACCGGCAGCTGCAACTGGCTCAGCCGTGTCTTCATCTTTCTTACCACCAAACAGGTTGATACCAATCCAGATAAGGGCGAGTACACCTGCGATAGGCAGAATCTTTTTCCAAAATGGAGTTCCGCCATCGTTGTTTCCACCTGAACCACCAAAGTTACTGGCAGTGTTGGCAGCAGATTGCTTGGCGTTGTTTGCAGCTGTACCGGCAGACTTGGCAGCAGAAGACGCTGCACCTTTTGCAGCACCAGCTGCTGCAGAAGCACCACCAGAGATGCTGCTGAGAAAACCCTGCGAGCTGAGCTGGTCGGTCAGGCCTGCTGGCATGGCTTTAGTAATGTTCGAATCCTGGTCTTTTAGCATGTTGGCCAGACCACTTGCATTCAGACCACCGGTCATTACTTTGCGCTTGATCACACCCATTACCATAGGAGCGGCCATACCCATAATGGATTTTGCACCACCTTTGCTCAGGCCTGAAACGCCAGATACAGCACCGGTTAGTGCGCCAACGCCCTTGTCGCCAAACAGCGAACCGAGAGTCTTGTTGCCTGCATCGACAACAGAACCGGCTTTGTCGCCACCGAGCATGGAGCCCAGATTGTCGAGCAAACCATCGTCCTGATCGTTGACTGC
Source organism: uncultured Granulosicoccaceae bacterium (assembly GCA_937981955.1). Classification (GTDB taxonomy): domain Bacteria; phylum Pseudomonadota; class Gammaproteobacteria; order Granulosicoccales; family Granulosicoccaceae; genus Granulosicoccus. Next base: position 10,144 of record CALJNA010000100.1, on the reverse strand, counting down.
TTTAAGTAGTGAGTCGGCTCCACTTGGTGTGGAGGCGGATTGAGCAAGACCCTTGAGCAAACCCGGTACCGCAGCACCTAAGGCAGCATCTGCCTTCCCTGATTCGTTGCCCAACATCTTGCTTACATGGCCTTTAATCTGGCCGGTTAGCTGGTCTTTGACCAGGTCCACTAGGTTGAATGACATCAATTTCCCCAAAATATTTAAGTCGTTCGTGAATAAAGCAGGCAGCCGTAATTGTGTCCGTAAGACGCCTGATTAAGCGCAATTTTACACGCTGTTCGGTTAACTGTTAATCATCGGACAGTAAACCCCTGCAAACTTGTAACTCGTTGCAGTGCTTGAAAAACCGCCAGATAAGCGCCATCAGATGGATTGAGGTGCAAAACGCCGGAATAGCGCGATTTCATGCATGTGAGCATAAGCACAGCGCGTTTCTGTCCAGAACGTCGGACAGAATGCAAAATTCGGTGAACTTACGGCAAATGAAGCGGTTAACTATGTTACCCGGATTCCAACCTGTTCTGGTTTTAACAACAAACCATGCTCTTGAAAACACTGGTTACAAGTGTACCGTGCAAGTGCACACAACGGTTGAATTCTGTTCCAATGCCTCTTTGATTTAATTCATAAGGAGTACGAATCTCATGAGCATTCGAGACGATTTTTCGGAAGATGAATGGTTCCTGTTAAGTTCGACACCAGCCATGATTGGTGCTGCGATGAGCAGTGCTGCTCCAAGTGGAGTCATCGGCACAGTGAAAGAAATGACGGCTGGCATGCGCGGTACCGTTCAGGGCCTGAATGATTATCCCGACAGTGAACTGATCACCACGCTATTGGAAAAAGCGCAGAACTGGGATGAGGCAAAAGACAAAATGCAGGACTATCGTGAAAAGGCCAAAGCGCGTCTTGATGGTGCGTCTATCAAATCCCGGGAGGAGCTTCAGGAGCATGTGCTCAAAGATTGTGCAGCTGCAGCGAAACTGGTTGATGAGAAGTGCTCGGCTGACGATGCACGAATCTATAAAGAGTGGAGTGTCAAAATAGCGAATAAAGTGGCTGAAGCTGCGAAGGAGGGTGGCATTCTGGGTTTTGGTGGCGAACGGGTCAGTGCAGAGGAGTCTGCTTTGATTGGGAAAATTGAAGCAGCTTTGGGTGCACCGACGGGACATTTATTTGCCTGACACTAAGTGGTCCCTTTGAATGTTGATGAATTTGGCGTAGAGGTTGTCACAACGCCCCGTGGTACTACTGTCGCTCCGCAGCGGACATTATCAGCGCTGCCAGACAGTTGCCACGGGGTTGGCAGTTCAGTGGATCAACAGCGAAGTCAGCCAATTAGAAACCAGTCTTATCACGCATCCGATACAGCCATACTGAGGGCGCCAGAAACCATGGCGTTCCTGTGTAGAACGCTTTGGTTTGGAAGGGTACTTTTGATAACGGTATCTCGACGTGACCGGTATTGGCTATTTGCTGGCCGATGCATTTGCCAAGATAACTTGCCATGCCCACACCCGATCCGCAGTAACCCAATGCGTAGTGAAGACCGTCATGTTCTCCACAATGCATAAGTGAATCGAATGTATAGGCAACGGTGCCAGCCCATGAATGGCTAATCTTTACATCCGACAAAGCCGGAAAGAGCCGGCACAGTTCCTTGTGCAATCGAGGTCCGCTTTTCTTGACGTCAGTTTCTGATAGGGATACCCGCCCACCGAATACCACTCTTTTGTGGTCCGGTGATGGGCGATAGTAGTAAACGAGCTTGCGTGTATCGGTCAGCATGCGACGGGTTGGAAAAATGTGGTTCATGCGTTCCTGATCGATTTCTTCTGTGGCGATTATGTAAGAGCCGATAGGTATGATTCTTCTTTGTTGCCATGGGCTCAGCGAGCCGGTATAGCCGTTGGTGGCGATCACTACATGGTTTGCGTGTACAACACCAGTTGAACAATTCACTCTGAAACGCTGTTGCTGATTCGCGTTCGCCACCGGTTTGATGTTTTCGACAGTGCACTGTCCGACGACCTTGGCGCCCGAGGCTCGAACACGCGAAAGCGTGCCCGCATGATAACGAGCTGGATGCACTGCGGCGAAATGAGGAAACACCACACCGCCGTAGTACCGGTCGGTACCCAGCTCTAAGTGTTGTTGTTCTCTGGATACCGTATAGGCATCGGAGTTAAACACGGGGTTGGGCTGATCAATCTCATGGACTAACCGCGAAAAAGCTTTAGCTGAATGAGCGCCATGAAATCGGCCTGTAATCTCGAAATCACAATCGAGTTGTTCAGATTTAACAAAGTCGCCGACGTAGTCGAGCGAAGCCTTGCCCATGGTCAAAATATCGCGAGCAAGCAGCTCGCCGAAGCGCTTTTCTAATTCGGCATAGTTGTATTTGATTGACGTGGATATTTGTCCGCCATTTCTGGAGCTGCAACCTGTGCCAGGATGCCCGGAATCAATAACCAGCGTTTGCATGCCAGCGCGTGCGGTCTGTAGTGCTGTGTGTAATCCGGTGTAACCTGAACCGACTATCAGCACATCGACTTTATCCGGTAACTCGGCGCTACTGGATTCATCAATCGGTGCATCTTCCCACCAATAGGGTGTGGATTTAAAATCGTCAGAAAAAAGAGCTTGGGTCATGTTTTAGTGTCGCGCTGTACAAGCACTGAGATCAGTGCCAGCAATGCGGAACCCAGCATTAGAAAAAACGACACTGCATTTAATACTGGTGTTGAGCCAACCTTTACCATTCGATCGTACATAGTAATGGTTAGCGGTGCCTCTGACCCTACCAAAAATAGGGTGGTATTAAAATTCTCGAATGAAACCAGAAACGCCACGATACCACCAGCTATCATGGCAGGACGCAAAAACGGTAGTGTAATCGTGCGCAAAACATGGGTTTTGGAGGCGCCAAGATTAAACGCGGCTTCCTCCATGGTGTCGTCGAATTTTTTCAATCTCGCGGTGATTATCAGCGACGTTATTGTGGTGATAAACGAAAACTGGCCAAGCACAACCAGAAAAATTCCTGGGCGGAGTAATTCAAGGTCAATCCCCATGCTTTTCTCGACACTATTTGCAATATTACTGGCCATCGCCAATATGGATATACCCAGGATGACGCCGGGTATCACCAGCGGCAGCACCATGAGAATATAGAAGAAATTTTTCGCTGGAAAGTCGTGTCGGACAAACAAAAACGCATTGCAGGTACCGACAAATACCGAAAGCATTGAAACAAAGCAGGCGATGATGAAGGAGTAGTACAGGCCACGCAATAGGCGGCGATCGTGGAACATGCCCAGCTTTGGCTCGGTGTCATTAAAAAACCAGTCGAGAGTAAATCCTCTCCACGGCAGTACCGGGAACAGTGAATCGTTAAATGCAAACAGACCCGCTGCGATAAGAGGTGCTGCCAAAAAAATAAAGAACAGAACCATATACAGTCGGTAGCTCTGGCGCAAAAATGGTTGTTGTATCGACTGCCCCATGTTGAATTAACTCTTTGCCACGGTACTGGAGAGCGTTTGCCCGGACAACTTTAAACCCAGCCAAACAACGATTGACGTAAACAGTAACAATACAAAGCCAAACGCTGCACCCGATTCCCAGTTGTATCTTGAAATAAACTGATCGTAGATTTGCTCCGTAAACCAGCTGGAATTTTTACCACCAAGCAAAATCGGCGTAAGATAACTCCCGGCGCTGAGCATAAACACTACTATGCAGCCAGCGACTATGCCTGGCATAGCGTAGGGAATAATAATCCGGCGTAGCACTGTGAATCCGTTACCTCCAAGGTTGTAACCGGCTTCAATCATTTCATCGTTCATACCGTCGAGTGTGGACACCAACGGCACAATCATAAACAGCACGACGGTGTAGACCAGGCCCATAACAACAGTTGCGTCGTTATAGAGCATTTCAATTGGTGTATTAATGATGCCGCTGGCCTGAAGCGCGCTTGAAATAACACCGGTTTCGCGCAGCAGTAGAATCCACCCGAATGCACGAATTAAATCGCTGACCCAAAGCGGTATAAGGCAGAGTAGAAACAAAGCGCCCTTGGTTCGTTTGCCGGCAATTTTAGCAATGTAATAGGCCACTGGAAAACCGATAAGCAAAGCTAGAAACGTTACTAGCAGGGAAACTGTGCCAGTGCGCAACAGGGTGTTCCAGTAGATGGGTTCCTGGGCAAAGTTGATGTAGTTATCGAAACCGTACTCGTAAACACGCGGTGCAACTTTCTCTTTCAGAGATAGAACAAACATACCAATATGTGGCAACACAATCAGTAGCAGAATCCAAAGCGCAAACGGCATGAACAGCAGGATTAGTGCTAGATTTCTCGCATCTTTGGCTACGGGCCGTGACATCAGAAGCATAAAGAGCGAGCAGGTGCCCAGCTCAATGTGACAGCATCTCCGGGTTTTGGATCGTCGTGGCTGCCTGTCAAAGTAATATCCGCCTCAATCAATTCACCGAGCTGATCTCGCACGAGTACACGACTGTTGGCACCATTAAAGAGCAAGCTGTCAATATGTCCGACGATCGAATTGACCGTATTCACTCGAACAGTTGGGTCGGTGTTAGCAAGCTCGACCTGTATATGTTCAGGCCTGACATAGACAGAAGCATGGTCACCAATGCCAGCAGACGTCATGTCTGTTGCAAAGCTTTGCGCATCGAAACCGGCACCACAAGCAACGGTGATGGATTCGCTTGTTCGCTCGATAACCTTTCCCGACCATTGATTGCTATCGCCAACGAAGCCTGCCACAAAGGCAGATTTTGGGTGGTGATACAGATTTTGCGGGGTCCCAATTTGTTCGAAGCGACCTTCGTTCATAACGGCAACATGATCTGACATCACCAAGGCTTCGGATTGGTCGTGTGTGATGTACACAAACGTGGTGTTGAACTGGTGTTGCAAAAGCTTCAGTTCAATTTTCATAGCTTCGCGCAATTTTAAATCGAGCGCACCCAGCGGTTCGTCAAGCAATAATACGTCAGGGTCAAGAACCATGCAGCGCGCAATTGCAATGCGCTGCTTTTGTCCGCCTGAAAGCTGATGAATCTCTCGATTGGCCACGTCGGGCAGGGCAATGCGTTCGAGTACTTCGTGAACTTTTTTATTGATATCACTGCGTGACGAACCATTGCATCGCAGACCATACGCAATGTTGTCATACACATTCATCATGGGGAACAGAGCCAGGTGTTGAAAAACCATTTTCACGTTGCGACGGTTTGGCGGAATACGCAGCACCGATGAACCTTTGATGTGAATGTCGCCGTTATCGGGAGATTCAAAACCGGCAATCATGCGCATCAGCGTTGTTTTGCCACAACCCGATGGACCTAAAATGGAAAAAAAAGAACCTGGAGGAATGTCAAACGAAACACTGTCTACTGCCTGAACCGAGCCAAAGCATTTAGAAATTTGGCTACAGGCCAAATCGGATACGGTGTTACTCGTGTTCATGGGTTCATCATGAATACAACAGTGGGCGAACTACCATAGCAGGAAATGCGGCGAGACATCAGCATGGCTTGAAAGCCAACTAAGAAATGCCAATGTCTCGCCAAGTGCTGGTTACTGATTTAAGCGTTTAATTCAAACACACTTATTAGCCGCCAGTGGCTGCTTTGATTTTCTCCAGCGTTTTGCCTTCCATATCTTCCACGCCGGGAGGGATGTTGGCGAAAAACTGCAGATTCTCAACGTCATCATCAGTAAATGCAGCGTTCACTGCGGCCTTTTTGTCATCAGGAAGCAAGTCTTTCGCACCTTTGACTGCTGCCATGGCGCCGGTACTGGCTGACATGAGTTTTACATTTTCAGTTTCCAAAACAAAGTTGATCCATTTGTACGCAGCATCGTCTGCTTTGCCTTTGCGGGGAAAAGCGAATGTATCAATCCATGCCAGTGCGCCGGTGCTTGGCGGTACGAACACAATGTTCTCGTTTTCCGCGTATAGCTTGTACGCGGTCGAGTCCCAGGTTTCAGAAGCCACAATTTCACCCGAAAGCATCATGGCTGACAAATCGTCACCACCTTTCCAATAGGCTTTGATATTGTCTTTGCAGCTGATTAGCTTGTCGGCCACTTTATCGAGAATACCCTGATATTTATCCAGATCGCTGTATGCGGCAAAAGGGTCTTCACCCATGGCAAAGGCGGTTCCCAGTAGTATCGTGCGCTTCAGGCGCATAGATGTCTTGCCTTTGTATTTGGGATCGCACAGATCGCCCCAGCCAGCAAGATCAGGAGCCATAGACTTATCGGCCATCAGGCCCGAAGTGCCCCATTGATGTGGAACTGCATAAAGTTCGCCATCAATAGTTGTATTGGCTTTAACACCATCCAGTAATTTTGCTTCCATGTTGGATGTGTCGATCTTTGACAGGTCGAGTGGTTTGTAAATATCGTATTCAAGTTGGGCTGCGTAAATTCGATCGTGACTTGGTTGTGCCAGGTCAAAGCCTGCACCGCCTGTGGCGCGAAGCTTGGCAATCATTTCTTCGTTATTGGAGAAAGTAACTTCCACTTTTATATCGGGGTATTTCTCTTCGAACATTTTCACCAGATTATCCGGCGCGTAAGAGCCCCAGGTTAGAAGTCGAAGTGTTTCAGCCGATGCCATGCTGGGAGCGGCTAATGAGAGAGCCACCACCGCGCTGGAGAGTATTGCTTTCATTTTTCTTCCTTAGTGTTAAGTTTAAGTAAAGTCGATTTGAATTGTCTTCGCTGCGTTCTGTTAAATGTTGAGCGTGCCTACTATCGTTTGTTTGGATTGCATACTGGAAGCATTATAAAATTTCATTTTGGTATATTAACCGGTGCCGAGGTATTGATTCCATAGACCTAACCGCCAATTGCATTTAACAATGCATAGCTGCTACTGTTACCGGCTGTATTACTCGATTTAGTAAAGTAACACGTGAAACTCGCGAGCATAGAAACCTATACCAACGAATTTGTCTGCTTCGTCAAAATCAAAACTGATGAAGGGCAAACCGGCTGGGGGCAGGTTGCTCCTTATAATGCCGACATTACAGCCACAGTTTTGCATCGCATGGTCGCTCCGCATGTTCTAGGGCTGGATGCGTTAGACATTGATGCCATGGTCGATTTGGTTACAGACCGGGAGCACAAGTTTCCAGGTTCTTTTTTACGCCGGGCGATTGGTGGAGTTGATACTGCCCTTTGGGATATGCGCGGCAAACTTGAAAGTAAGAGCGTTTGTGAACTGATTGGTGGCACACCAGGCGGTATACGCGCGTACGCATCTTCCATGAAGCGCGATATTACTCCAGAAAAAGAGATCAAACGCTTTTTGACCTTGCGAGATCAATACGGTTTTGACGCGTTCAAGTTTCGTGTTGGTGCTGAATGCGGTCACGACATTGATGAATGGCCGGGCAGAACTGAAGCCATTGTTCCCGCAATTCGGCAAGCTTTGGGAGATCAGCCAGCGTTACTGGTTGATGGCAATTCAGGGTTCTCGCCGGCTCGCGCAATTGAAGTTGGGCACATACTTCAGGATAACGACATTTCCCACTTTGAAGAACCTTGTCCTTACTGGGAGTATCATCAAACCAAGCAAGTAACTGATGCACTGGATATAGACGTAACCGGTGGCGAGCAGGATTGTGAACTACAAAACTGGCAACACATGATCGATATGAAGGCTGTTGATATTGTTCAGCCTGATGTGTGCTACCTCGGTGGTATGACGCGCACGCTTCGAGTTGCAGACATGGCAGCTAAAGCGGGTATACCCGTTACACCACATTGTGCCAACTTGTCGATGGTGACGCTGTTCACCATGCATCTTTTGCGCGCTATTCCGAATGCCGGCAAATATCTGGAATTTTCCATTGAAGGGGCCGATTACTATCCGTGGCAACAAGGCTTGTTTGTGGAGACTCCGTTTGATATTCGCGATGGCAAAGCAACGGTTACTGATGCTCCCGGCTGGGGAGTGGAGGTGAGCCCGGATTGGTTAAGCGCGGCGAAATATCAAGTTAGTCAGGTCTAGGTGACCTTTATTAATTTGGGTAATCAGTCTCCCTGAGATCTTTTAGTGCCAAAAGCCAGCGCTAATGGGACTCAAACCAAATCTAGAAATAATCTAGATAAATCTCATATCTAATTGAATAATAAAGATTTAGTATAGCCTTTCGATAGTCGCGAGGTAATCTACTGCAATTGTTGGGTCAGTTGTTGCAATTGAATTCCAGATAGTTCAAACTACACATAAACATATAAAGATATCTTTATATCATGGACTCATTGCTTTCAGGCCTGCGTGCAGCAGGCGAACCGACCAGACTCAGGCTGCTTGCGCTGTGCGCACACGGCGAGCTTTCGGTGACTGAGCTGACACAAATAGTTAATCAAAGCCAGCCACGGGTGTCTCGTCACCTGAAATTACTGGTAGAAGCGGGATTGCTTGAACGATTCAGAGAGGGTGCCCTGGTTTTTTATCGCATTGCTGAACGCAGTGAAGCGGCTGTGCTGGCTCGCACACTTGTTGATTTGCTGCCCGAAGACAGTGCCGATTTAAACAGAGATCTCTCCAGGCTTGAAAGCATCAGGAAAAAACGCGCTGATGCTGCAGAGGCCTACTTCAACAGCAACGCATCTCAATGGAACGAGATTCGAAGCATGCATGTTGCGGAAGCAGAAGTTGAACAGAAACTGCTTGGGCTCGTAGGCGACACACCGATTGAATCCTATCTTGATATCGGCACCGGTACTGGACGAATTCTTGCGCTTATGTCTGAACATGTAGAGCGCGGTTTGGGCATTGATCAAAACAGCGAAATGTTAGCGATTGCGCGAGCTCACCTAGAACAGGAAGGCTTAAAGAATGTGCATGTTCGTAAAGGCGATATGTACAGCATGCCAATGGATAATCACAGCGTTGACTTGGCCACATTACATTTGGTTTTGCATTATGCACAAGAGCCTCATCTGGTGATTAACGAAGCTGCCCGCACGCTAAAAGAACATGGGCGATTGTTCATTGTTGATTTCGCACCGCATCAGGAAGAACAACTCCGTGCCGAGCACAAGCATCAAAGGCTTGGGTTTAGTGATAAAGAAATTAAGCAGGCAATGAGCGAAGCTGGCCTAAAACCCGGCAAAACTACCGTCTTACAAGGTGATCCCCTCACGGTAAAAATATGGCAGGCATCACACCCCGGTGCCTTGCATTAACAATAAAACAAATAATTGAGTATCCAGGAGTTTTCAATGAATACACCAACACTATCGTTTGAGTTCTTTCCACCACGAACGGAAGGCCAAGAGCGGCGATTTTGGAGAACATTGGGTTGTCTGGAAACACACAAGCCATCGTTTTTCTCCGTAACCTATGGTGCTTTGGGCTCGGCTAGTGAAGCCAGTTTAAAAACCGTAAGCCAGCTTCGTAAAGATTCTGATTTACCGGTTGCTGCCCATCTGACCTGTGCTGGCCAAACACGTGCTCAATTGCTCGAAACGCTCGCCAAATTTAAAACTATGGGAATCGACAGAATTGTTGCACTGCGTGGTGACAAGGCTGAAGATCAAGGTGCCAGTAAGTACTACCATTTACGCTTTGCAAGCGAACTGGTTGAATTAATCAGTGAGGTTGGAGGCTTTGATGTAAGCGTTGCTGCATACCCAGAAGTTCATCCTGATGCAAAGTCGGCAGAACACGACATGCAAGTGCTGAAACAGAAACTCGATGCGGGTGCGTCAAGAGCATTAACTCAGTTCTTCTTCGAGCCGGAAGTGTTTTTGCGTTGGAGAGATGCGGCGGTTAAAAGTGGTATTGATAAACCGCTCATACCGGGCATTTTACCAGTGCATGATATTCAGAAAGTTGTAGATTTCAGTGCGCGATGTGGTGCAACCGTCCCTCCAGCTCTCATTGAGCTATTCGAGAAATCAACCAGCGAAAAAAGCAGTCACCAGCGCGCCATCGAGCACTGTGTGGATCTGTGCCGAACCTTGCAGGCAGAGGGTGTGACTGATTTCCATCTATATACGCTGAACCAGAGTGATCTTGCGCATGAAGTCAGTAACGAGCTGATGGGTGTTCATAGTAAGAGTGTTGCTGCGTAGTTAGTC
>CALJNA010000099.1 GCA_937981955.1 uncultured Granulosicoccaceae bacterium | reverse complement strand
GTCCTCTTCTCGGCACCACTTATCACAGCTAAAATCACGCTTTATCTGAATCTACTGGTGAGCATAGCTCGTGAGACCAGTTGCACTGCGCGTACAAGTCCTCTTCTCGGCACCACTTACTCAGAGCCCCAGCAGTCCCATTACTTCATCCATGTGAGCAAAACACTTCGCGCCATTGGCTTCCAGTTTGGCATCTGGTCCGTGAGGTGCGTAGCCCAGGCATGCCATGCTGGCGTTTTGCGCGGCCAGTGTACCGTTATGACTGTCTTCGATAACAATGCATTTTTCAGGATGTGTGGAAAACTGTTCCGCGGCATGAAGGAATAAACCGGGTTCTGGTTTCCAGCTTCCAACTTCGTATGCGGAAAACAGGCCTTTCTCGAAATAACGAAGTAATTCATTCTGACCCAGTGTCAGATTCATTTTGTGGACCGGCCCGTTGGATGCTACACAGAACGGCATACCGACTTTGGTCAGGTTGCTCAGTAACTCGGGAATGCCATCAACAGGGTCGACACCGGCATCAAGTCGTGTCATCACTTTAGCGTAGATAGTTTCTATCCAGTTTTCATCTATTTCAACACCGCGCTCTTTGACTTCCGCTTCGACGCTTTCCATTGACCCACCTACAAAAAGGCCCATGGTTTGTTCAAGGTTCAGTGACAAACCACGCTCGGCAAGATCGTCACTGAGCACCTGATTAAAAATGACTTCCGAATCAACCAGTACGCCATCGCAATCGAAGATAACCAGTTCAGGAGATGCAATCATGAAAACGGATGGACATCAATGACGTTCTGATTTCTTTCTGGTCCGGTGGAAATGATGTGTGCGGACATTCCGACTAGTTCTTCCAGTCGCCTCACATACGCAACCGCGGCTGCAGGTAATTCATCAATAGAGGTGCAACCTGCGGTGTTGGACTGCCAACCCGGCATTTCCTCATAGACCGGCGTACATCGGGCAAGATCATCAGCGCCGATGGGCGGGTGATCAATAGTCTGTCCATCCAATTCATAAGCTGTGCAGATCTGCAACTTTTCAAGTGTATCCATCACGTCCAGCTTGGTTAAACACATACCGGTTACGCCATTCAACAGGCACGCACGTTTTATGGCGACTGCATCGAACCAACCGCAGCGACGGGCCCGACCCGTGGTGGCACCGAATTCGTGACCGCGTTCGGCGAGCTCTTCTCCGTTTTTATCGAATAGCTCAGTTGGGAAAGGTCCTTCACCGACACGCGTGGTATACGCTTTGACAATACCCAACACGTATTCAATGGCGTTGGGTCCACATCCTGATCCGCTGCAAGCAGAACCGGCTACCGTGTTCGACGATGTGACATAGGGGTAGGTACCATGATCGACATCAAGCAAAGTTCCCTGAGCACCTTCAAATAAAATCCGGTTACCTGCGCGTCGATGTTCCTCAATTAAACCTGGCACATCACAAACATAGGGTGCTAACAACTTCGCATAGTCACGTGCGCGTTTCTTCAAAGTGTCCAGATCGTCGGTCTCAATGTCATAACGTTTCAAATTGCCTTCGTGATGCGCAAACAAGGTGGCAAGTTTCTCATCGAAACGCTCAAGATTAAATAAATCCTGTACACGCAATGCCCTTCTTGCAACCTTGTCCTGATAAGCAGGTCCGATGCCCCGACCCGTTGTACCAATCGCGTTTTTGCCCGCAGCTTTTTCACGCGCTTGGTCAAGTGCCGTATGCAAAGGCAGGATAAGCGGGCATGCGCCACTGATTCTGAGGCGATCCGCAACCGGCACACCGCGCTTTTCCAGCATACTTATTTCGTCTGCTAACGCATCAGGTGACAGGACAACACCGTTGCCTATGACGCACACAACGCCTTCATGTAAAACCCCACTGGGAATCAAATGCAGGATGGTAGTCTCATCTCCGATGACCAGCGTATGTCCAGCGTTGTGACCACCTTGAAATCGCACAACAAGCGAAGCTTGTTCTGTCAGCAAGTCAACTATTTTCCCTTTGCCCTCATCTCCCCACTGGAGACCGAGCACCAAAACACTATTAGCCATGGGAATGTATTTTCCTAGATTGCTTAATTCTTAACGCGAATATTCACGCGACATTGACGCAGTTAACCGGCGAGCCTTTTCGGTTTTCATAAGCGCTCGACCACGCTCCACTTTCCATCATTGCGTTCAAGCACACGATCGCAGTTGGCCCGGTGCTGTACACCATCAAGGTCCGGCAATTCAGTAACGACACGTTCGCCGCTTCGTCGCAGACGTTCTATTTCGGACCACGCCTCATTGACCAGATCGTGGCTAACGAATATGCCGGTGTGTCGTTGTTTCGCTACCTTCATCGCATCGGCCAGTTTTTTTAAATCACCGCTAAACCCGGTTGCCGGACGTGGATGCCCGAAGGCGGCACCGACAGCATCATACCGTCCCCCGCGCGCCAATTCATCACCGGAGGCGGTATACGCAGCGAAGAGTACACCGGTGTGATAGCTGTAGCCACGCAATTCTGCCAAATCGATATTGATTTCAATATCAGGGTGCGTTTGCAGCACGCCATCTATGACTGCCTGTAAAGAGTCGATCGCCTGCAATGCATCGTCGGCACCACTTGCAAACGCCGAACGCGCCGAGTCCAGCACATTTTCGCCACCACGCAGATTTAACAACTCACCGAGCAGCTGGGCGGTACCCGCAGATTGTGCTTCAGGGATACCCGCAAGCAGGGCCTGCACATCGGGCAAAGAGCCACGCTGCACGCTGTTGAAAAGCGCATCTGATGCTTCCGGGGTGAGATTCAAATTTTTCACCAGTGCTCGATAAACACCGACATGGCCAAGATCGAGAATTAGCTCTGGTGAAGTAACGTTGGCTTCTGCCAGCGTTGCCAGCATTAGCCGGATAACTTCTATATCGCTATGGGAACCGGCATGGCCGAATAACTCGGCGCCAAACTGCAACGGGCTGCGGCTACCACCGAACCCATCGGTGCGGGCGCGCAGAACACTGCCGGTATAAAACAACCGGTTCGGCATGTCGCCACGTAACGCATGCGCATCCATTCGGGCAACCTGCGGCGTCATGTCGGCTCTGACGCCCATGGTGCGACCGTTTTGCTGGTCCACCAATTTGAACGTTTGCAAGTCCATGGTTTGACCGGTACCGGTAAGCAAACTATCCAGGTATTCAATCATAGGTGGCATCACCAGATCGAAACCCCAGCTCATGCAACAATCTACAATGCGGCGCCGTAAGGCTTCAACCTGCCATGCGGCATCAGGCAAAAGCTCATCGACACCGTCAGGGAGCTGCCATCGATCTGGAGTTATTCGGGTCACCTGTTTACTACCGCACGAGCGTAAGAATCAACACACCCGCAATCATACTGGACAAGCCGATGATACGCATTGTGTTGTTGTCTCTGGAGACTATCGATTGCATCGCAGAACGAAAAGCGTTGGGGCTGATAAACGGCAGTAAACCTTCAATGACGAGCATCAGGGCCACTGCGGTAAGAATGTCTGTCCACATAATTCGAGTCTACTTTCAGCAACCTCTTGCACTCATGTTAACCAATAAGCCACCGGCACGAAAAGCGCAGCAGGCAGACTAAGCTGCGTAACAAGCTTGAGAATCAGAAAAGAAGCCGCACACCAAGGCTGGTGCGCGGTATTTAGCTCAGCAGGGTCAGGGCTACTTGGCGTCCCCGGGTCCGTTGAAATAGCGGAAGAATTCGGAGTCAGGTTTAAGCAACAACACATTATTGTCGCCACTAAACGCCTGCCGATATGCACTCAGACTGCGATAAAGGCTATAAAACTCTGGATTCTGTGTGTACGCTTCGGCGTAGACACGTGCCGACTCACCATCACCGGTACCGCGCGTTGTTTCAGCTTTGGCATAAGCGTTCGCTAGTGTCTCTTCTCTGACACGATTAGCCGTTGCGCGGATTTTTTTCGAACTCTCTTCACCCTCAGATCGAATTTCACGCGCAATTTTTGCTCGCTCTTTTTCCATTCTCTGATACACCGAATCGCGCACGTCTTCAGGCAGTTCGACCTTTTTAATTCGCACGTCAACAATTTCAATGCCTAAACTTTCTGCCTGCGCGCCAAGCTTGCTGCCAATCTCGGTCATGAGTGTTGAACGTGCAGTTGACACCACCTGCCTGATAGTTCGACTCTTGATTGCGTTGCGAACTTCGTTGTTGCCCAGCTGTGTAAGACGACTGTCGGCACGTGATTCGACGGGTCCGATACGTTTGTAGAATGTTTTCGCATCGGTGATTCGCCACTTAATGAAAAAATCCACAATCACGTTCTTGTTCTCGCGTGTGAGCATTTTCTCAGGGTTAACATCGAGTGTTAAAACGCGCGCATCGAAAATATGAATTTGATCGAAGACCGGAATTTTGCCGTGCAAACCCGGCTCGTATTCCTGCTCGGTGATTTCACCAAGGCGAACCTTAATCGCAAGTTCGCGCTCATGCACGGTAAAAACAAACGCACTGATCAAAAGAAAAATCAGTACCAGAAACATAAGCACAAACGGATTCAATAACCTGCTCATCGCTGTACTCCTCGTGTTCTTGATCGGCTATCATCACGGTTCAATCCCGTTTGATCAAGCGGTGCATTGCTAAAGCGTGGCGCATCGGTTGTTGTGCTATTCAGTATGTTCGGGCGTTGAGCCCCTGTATTCGATGAGCCACCTGAACCGCCTTGATTGATCAGCTTGTCGATCGGCAAATACATAAGACTGTTGCCTTCGTTGGAATCAACCAGAACTTTACTAGTGTTGCTCAAAACGCTTTCCATCGCCTCAATATAAAGACGTTCGCGAGTGACTTCCGGTGCTTTTTCAAATTCCTTAAGTAAGGATAAGAATCGCTGAGATTCACCTATTGCAGATTGTTCAACACGAGTTTTATAACCTTCAGCTTCCTGCAGGATACGTTCAGCATCACCACGAGCAACTGGCAGTATCTCGTTCTCGTATGCTTCTGCTTCACTGATGATACGTTCTTTGTCTTCTCGGGCTTTGATCGCGTCAGAGAAGGCAGCCTGAACTTCATCAGGTGGCTGGGCTTCTTCCAGACTCACCGCGGTGATCGCAAGCCCGGTTTTATACTGATCGAGAATGGCCTGTACGCTGGCTGCAGTAGTGGATTGCAAAGCATCCGTATCGACAACAACGGCTTCTGCACCGTTTTCGGTGTTCGCTTCACTTTCAACTATACCGGCCGTGGTCAAAATTGCTTCCATGTTGGCCTGACCAATGGCTTCACGCACCGCACTCTCAACCACTTGCTCCAGTGTTTGATCGGGACGCTGCACATTGAAAAGATAATCTTCTGCGCTTTTTATGATGTACTGAACAGACAAGGTTATCTTGACCAGGTTTTCATCCTGCGTCAGCGTGAGTTGTTGATTCATCTTGGCTGTACGGATTTGTTCCACATCGACGCGTTCAACATGTTCGATCGGCCAGGGCATATGCCAGTGCAGTCCGGGTGCTGATGTTTTGGTGTGGGCGCCGAATCGCGTCACTACACCGGCCTGTGCAGGTTCTACAATGTAGAAACCAGACAAAAGCCATAGCACCAGACCGATAAAAGCCAGTACAGCAAGCCCGATGCCGCCGAGCTTTCCACCCGGAATGCCGCCTTTGGAACCGGAGCTGTTGTTGCCCCCGCCGCCCTGCTTTCCAAAAAGACCGTCGACCTTGTTTTTTAGATTCTTGAAAACTTCGTCGAGATCAGGAGGGCCGCCACTATTGTTGCCGCCGCCACCAGAATTATTCCGGTTTCCCCAAGGGTCGTTGTCGTTTCCACCAGGCTCATTCCAAGCCATAGGTTATTGCTCCACATGCCGAATTACCGGCGATTGAATTAAGCGCGTCCAGAAGACGCAAGTTTAGGCGAATCTGGCCTGAATTGGTCCGAAAAATCGTGATCACTATCCAATTTGGCAAAGTCGATCGCATCCATGTCGATTTGTAACAACGAACTGCCGTCATTCTCGGTGTGTTCCACCAATACCGCACCGGCATTGAACAACAGTGCTCTGAGCTTGCCCTGGGCTGGTGACAGCCTCAGCTCCCCGGTTACACGCTGCTGCGATACCAGTTCGGTTATCGCCTCGCGTAAAAGTTCGATTCCTACGTCTTTGGCCGCTGATAACCAGACCGCCGCCGGTTTACCCGCCTCCGTTCGATCCATACGAGCCTCAAAGCTCGTCCGATCAATTTTGTTGTACACGATTAGCTGCGGAACCGCATCAGCGCCAATGCTGTTGAGCACCTCATCAACATCAGCGATACGTTGCTCTTTAAGATCATCGCTAACATCGATAACATGAAGCAACAAGTCTGCTTCTCGCGTTTCTGTCAATGTGGACAGAAAGGCTTCAACCAGTTGATGCGGTAAATCTGAGATAAATCCCACCGTATCAGCCAGCACTGCAGCGTTCCCACCAGATAATGTAAGGCGTCTGAGCGTAGGATCAAGAGTAGCGAACAGCTGATCTGCTGCGTACACCTTTTCGGCAGTTAATCGGTTGAAAAGCGTGGACTTACCGGCATTGGTGTACCCGACCAGAGCAACTGTAGCAATCCCTGATTTAGATCGCTGGCTGCGACCCTGCTCACGTTGCTTGCGCACCTTTGCCAATCGCTGCTTGAGCATTTTCACACGATCGTTCAGCAATCGTCGGTCAGTCTCAAGCTGAGTCTCACCAGGGCCGCGAAGCCCGATACCACCCTTTTGCCTTTCAAGGTGGGTCCAACCTCGCACCAGGCGGGTGGATAAATGTGTCAGTTGCGCCAGCTCAACCTGCAACTTTCCTTCAAAGGTTCGCGCGCGCTGGGCAAATATATCTAATATCAGAGCAGCTCGATCAAGCACCCTGACTTTCAACTCACGCTCAAGATTGCGTTCCTGACTTGGGGACAGACGTTGCCCGAACAGCACCACATCAACGTGCTGATCTTGCAGAATAAATCGAAGCTCTTCGATTTTTCCTTTACCAATAAAGTTGCGAGAATCAGGTCGGTTGCGCGAGCCGGTTACCAGATCGACAACCTGCAGGCCTGCTGAGGTCGCCAATTCGACAAACTCTTGTCGTGATGCATCTAAATCAGCGGGATAATCAACTGACACTTTGTCGCCATTTACCGATTCGGTTCGGCGGGAGCCTCGATGTGAGTCGATAGGTACGTCGATGTGGACAAGGAGCGCGTGGTCTCCGGAATCTGGACGATCAAACAATTGAGTGAAGAACTCCTGAGCGTGCGCCCGAAACTGAAAAGCGGCCTGCATTGGCAAACCGGCAACGTGGCAAAACAGAGAAGAGAGAGCTAGAGGTTATCGCCAAAATAATAATGCGAGTACAACTCATAAGAGTACAACCCATGAAAGTACAACCCATGAAAGAACAACCCGGGGGTCGACCTCAGGTTACTTTCTCAGCCACTTCTGCTTCTCCGGGTATATCGATCTTAACCGGTCGGCTTGGCACAACAGTAGAAATTGCATGCTTGTAGACCATCTGATTAACGGTGTTTTTCAACAGCACGACAAACTGATCGAAAGATTCTATCTGACCCTGTAGCTTGATACCGTTTACAAGATAGATGGAAACGGGAACTCGCTCTTTGCGCAATGCATTTAAAAAGGGTTCTTGCAGTGACTGCCCTTTCGCCATTTTATTTTATCCTTCTGTAGCGCCGGAAACTTGATAAGAACAGCTGCGCCGCTGAGCGTCATCTCATGTAACGCTTTGTAACACGTACGCAGTACCGATGAGAAACCTTCCTAATTGTGGACTGCCTATACCCGTTGTGTCAACGTGGTTAAGTGTAAAGTGTGCTTTTACATCAAATGCTTAGCAAATATAGTGCGTTTTCTACAAAGTCATAAACTCGTCACAAAGCGATATCCACCAGTTCAGCCTCCGTTCAGTCTGCGCTATCTAGACTGCACTCATCGTCAAACACCACAGGATACGTACGATGAGAACAACCAGAACAAAAACAGCACTACGAACATGCGCGTTTATCGGCGCTTTTCTGGCCACCGGCATGGCCCCTACTTCGATACTTGCCGAAACACAGGTCAGACTGCAATCAAGTAGCGACGCTGCCGCTTTTTCTGAAGGCTACGCACTTTCAGTGGAAGACTGGAGCGCCCAAACACGTCAATCACAGGCACGCGCTAGCTCGCAATTCTGGCATCACTCGCAGGAGCGACCACAGGTCTGGATCAGAGATATTGGCACCCTGTTATTTGATGATTTCGATGGGGATGGCTATCACTCAGGATTCAGCATCACCATCGACGTTGATAGCGAGTACGGTGACACAGAGGTCTACGCCAATATTTATCTGCAATCTGATGACAATCCTTTGGAATTGCTACACAAAACCTCACGCTTTTCGGTCTACGGAACCACCATTGGTGATGAATATCGGGTTGATACCGAACTTCGGAATAACTTTGTCAGTGACGAGTACAACGTTGTGGTTGATATCCACGACGCCTGGTCCGACACCTTGCTCGATACGGCCAATTCACGAGGTTTTGACAATCTGAGCAGCCTGCCGCTTGAGTCAAGTGAGCAATCAAACCACTCACCCACTGAGGATTACCAGGAGCACGCAGGTTCCGCCGATGTGGTGGTAACCGAATACGCCGGCGCATTTCATCCGGGCATGCTGGTTATTTTGCTGGGAGGATGGCTGGTTGCGAATCGCCGAGGCCGTGTTATCCGCAGTAAGGTGCTTGAAAAGCGCAATTCTGATGAATAGCGCCAAACCGCTCAATACTAAGAATTGCTGACCAATTCGAGTCACCTAGTTACAAGAGTTAATGCGAAGCTTATAATGTGTGCTGGGCAACATCTACGGCCGCGCTTTTCATAGTGCGGCCGTGCCAGTTGCGGCGGTTCCAGTTTGAGAGCACTTGCATGAGTCAGTATAAAAGCGTGTTCCAACGCGCGAAGAATTCACCCTCCGACTTCTGGCTGGAGGCAGCCCGAGCGGTCCATTGGGAGACTCCCCCAACCACAGGTTTAAATGATAACAACCCACCATTTAACACCTGGTTCGAGGACGGCAAAATCAATGCCTGCCATAACGCACTCGATATCCATGTTGAAAATGGCCGCGCAGATCAGGCGGCACTTATTTACGATAGTCCGATCACCGGTAGTAAACGCACACTAACGTATAAAGAATTGCGTGACGAAGTTGCTTTGTTCGCCGGTGCCTTAGCAGCACAAGGTGTCAGCAAAGGTGATCGGGTGCTGATCTACATGCCAATGATTCCAGAGGCCGTTGTTGCTGTACTGGCATGCGCCCGCCTGGGTGCTGTTCACTCTGTCGTATTTGGCGGATTTGCGGCAAACGAACTGGCCGTGCGCATTGACGATTGCGAACCAAAACTAATCGTTAGTGCATCGTGCGGCATTGAACCTGCTCGCGTTGTGGAATACAAACCATTGCTCGACAGTGCAATCGAACTGGCCAGCTACAAAGTACCGTGCTGCATTTTGCATCAACGCGAAGCTGTCAGCGCAACATTGATCGATGGGCGCGATATAGACTGGCAAGATGCGATTGCCGCAGCCAAGCCAGCTGATTGTGTTCCGGTTAAAAGTACCGACCCGCTCTATATTTTGTATACCTCAGGTACCACAGGGCAACCAAAAGGCGTCGTCCGCGATACTGGTGGCAGCGTTGTCTCATTGAAATGGACTATGTCTAATATCTATGGCGTTGAACCTGGTGAAGTGTACTGGGCGGCATCAGATATCGGTTGGGTCGTCGGACATTCTTATATTATTTACGGCCCGCTGTTTCATGGCTGCACAACTGTGCTCTATGAAGGTAAGCCCGTGGGCACACCAGATGCAGGCGCTTTTTGGCGAGTTATCAGCGAGCACAAAGTCAGCGTTTTATTCACGGCTCCCACAGCATTCCGCGCAATTAAAAAAGTTGATCCGGATGCCGCACTGTTAAAACAGTACGACATGAGTATGTTTCGAACCTTGTTTCTAGCCGGTGAACGCTGCGATCCAGACACGCTTGAGTGGGCGCAAACCAGATTGGGTGTTGACGTCATCGATCACTGGTGGCAAACCGAAACCGGTTGGTCAATTTGTTCAAACTGCCTGGGCATTGAAAAACTACCGGTGGTGTCAGGTTCGCCGTCTGTAGCAGTTCCTGGTTACGATCTTGATGTACTAGACGAACAGGGCAATCCGGTTGCACCGGGGCAGATCGGTGCACTTGCTGTAAAACTCCCATTGCCACCCGGCACCTTCATTACGCTTTGGGGAGCACCTGAGCGATTCAAGAGTGCATATTTCTCAACATACGAAGGCTATTATGAAACCGGGGACGCCGGATACATAGACGAGAACGGTTATGTATTTGTTATGGCTCGTACCGATGACGTTATTAATGTTGCCGGGCATCGCCTCTCCACCGGCGCCATTGAAGAGGTGCTTGCCGGTCACCCCGACGTTGCAGAGTGTGCGGTTCTGGGTGCTTCAGATGATTTGAAAGGTCAGTTGCCCATCGGTCTGGTCATTCTCAGTGACGGTTGCGATCGCTCAAACGAAGACATCACAAAAGAACTTGTTGCCCGGGTGCGTGAGCTAATAGGACCCGTTGCTGCATTCAAATCGGTTGCTATTGTCAATAAGCTGCCTAAAACCCGCTCCGGTAAAATGCTTCGAGCCACCATGCGTTCGATCGCCGATTCTGCCGAATGGAACATGCCAGCCACAATTGAAGATGTCAGCGCACTCGATGACGTCACCACCGCACTCAAAAACATGGGTTACGCTTCCAAGTCATGACAACAATTGCTTCACGCCTGCAGGAAAAACGCGCTGCTGCTCTAGCCGGTGGTGGCAAACGTCGGGTTGATGCTCAACATGCCAAAGGCAAGTTGACCGCTCGTGAGCGGCTCAGTGCATTGTTTGATGCGGACACTTTTCGCGAATGGGATATGTTTGTTGAACACGATTGCAGCGACTTCGGCATGCAGGACAATCGCATTCCCGGCGATGGTGTTGTCATAGGTTATGGAGAAATAAACGGACGGCTTACATTCGCTTTCAGTCAGGATTTTACTGTGCTGGGCGGGTCTTTATCAGCTGCACACGCAAAGAAGATCGGCAAAGTCATGGACCACTGCATGCGTGTGGGCGCACCTATCATTGGCATCAACGATTCTGGTGGTGCGCGCATTCAGGAAGGTGTTGCATCACTGGGTGGCTATGCTGATGTATTCCAGCGTAACGTTTTAGCTTCCGGTGTAGTACCGCAAATATCGCTGATTATGGGTCCATGTGCCGGTGGCGCTGTGTACTCGCCCGCCATGACTGATTTTATCTTTATGGTGCGCGACTCTTCCTACATGTTCGTGACCGGACCTGAAGTGGTTAAAACGGTTACACACGAAGATGTTACCCAGGAGGAACTCGGCGGTGCAGGCACACACACAAGCAAAAGCAGTGTTGCTGACTGCGCGTTCGACAACGATCTTGAAACATTGCAGCAAGTTCGCCGCTTTATGAGCTTCATGCCGCAGAACAACAAGGAACCGGTACCCACGTTACCCAGTATCGACCCCAAAACACGTTTATGCCCGGCACTTGACACTCTCATTCCTGAAAATCCGAACCTGCCATACGACATTAGCGAACTCATTAAGTCGGTTTGCGATGAACATGATTTTTTTGAATTGCAGGCAGATTTTGCCGGCAACATAATTATCGGTCTTGGCCGGCTTAACGGTGAAACAGTTGGGTTCGTTGCTAATCAGCCAATGGTGCTTGCCGGGTGTCTGGACATTAATGCCAGTCGAAAAGCGGCACGGTTTGTTCGCTTTTGTGATGCGTTTTCAATTCCCATTGTTACCTTTGTTGATGTGCCAGGGTTTCTACCCGGTACAGCGCAGGAATACGGCGGCATTATCAAACACGGCGCCAAGTTGTTGTTCGCATATGGTGAAGCGACTGTGCCAAAAATCACCGTCATTACCCGCAAGGCCTACGGTGGTGCTTACGATGTCATGGCATCAAAACATCTGCGCGGCGATGTCAATTACGCCTGGCCCTCTGCCGAAATTGCGGTCATGGGCTCCAAAGGCGCAGTAGAAATCATTTTCCGTGCAGACAAGGACGACCCGCAAAAGATAGAACAGCGCACGCAGGAGTATCAGGAAAAGTTTGCCAACCCGTTTGTTGCCGGCAGTCTTGGTTTTATCGATGATGTTATCGACCCACAGACCACACGTGTTCATCTGTGTTCAGACTTGGCAATGCTGCGCAACAAGACCCTGGAAAATCCATGGAAGAAACACGACAACATTCCATTGTGATCTCCAACAAATCAGTCAAGGCGCAACGCTTATTAAACGCCAAAGCGTTAAAGCACGAATTTCAACCGGAAAGTTCACAAAAACTACGCGGTACAAATGACAAAGCCCATTAATAAAATTCTGATTGCCAATCGCGGTGAAATAGCCTGCCGCGTTATTCGTACAGCGAAGGAACGGGGTATAAAAACCGTTGCCGTGTACTCAGACGCCGACAAATTCGCGTTGCATGTGCGACAGGCAGACGAAGCAGTTCATATCGGCGGTAGTGCTTCAAGCGAAAGCTATCTGCGTGCCGACGCCATTGTCGATGCTGTGAAATCAACCGGAGCCGATGCCGTGCATCCCGGGTTCGGCTTTCTGTCAGAGAATGCTGACTTCGCTGCCCGACTCGACAAGGAAGGCATAATTTTCATCGGCCCGGGCATCCGCGCCATTGAAGTTATGGGCGACAAAATAGAATCGAAAAAACTGGCCGCAAACGCTGGTGTTAACACCGTACCCGGCCACCCGGATGCCGTGCCCGATGCCGATACCGCATATACCATTGCTGAAAAAATCGGCTGCCCGGTCATGCTTAAAGCGTCGGCTGGCGGTGGTGGTAAAGGGATGCGAGTGGCGAACACACTCGATGAGGTCAAAGACGGGTTTGTCAGCGCACAAAACGAAGCCCGCTCATCATTCGGTGATGATCGCGTGTTTGTTGAAAAATTCATCGAACAACCCAGACACATTGAAATACAGGTTATCGCAGACCAGCACGGACACTGTTTATATCTTGGTGAGCGGGAATGTTCAATCCAGCGACGTCATCAAAAAGTACTCGAAGAAGCACCCTCCTCGTTTATCAGTGATGCCACCAGAAAAGCAATGGGTGAACAGGCCGTGCAACTAGCAAACGCGGTGGACTATCAATCTGCCGGCACTGTTGAATTTATTGTTGATGCCAAAGAGCAATTCTACTTTCTGGAAATGAACACTCGATTGCAAGTCGAACACCCGGTAACCGAGTGCATTACCGGGCTGGACCTGGTCAGCCTGATGATCGACGTTGCAGAAGGAAAAAAAATGCCCATGCAGCAAAACGATGTCTCCTTGAATGGCTGGTCATTTGAGGCGCGTGTGTACGCTGAAGATCCGGACCGTGGATTTTTGCCATCGATCGGACGGATTACTCACTACGAACCACCCACTGTCAACGCATATGGCGATGCATCCGGTGTTCGCGTTGACACAGGCATTATGGCCGGTGGTGATATTTCAATGTACTACGACCCGATGATAGCCAAGCTTGTAACCTGGGCACCAACGCGAGCCGAAGCCATAGCAAAAATGCAGGATGCACTGGACAATTATCAGATTGAAGGCGTACAGCACAACATTCCTTTTCTCTCTGCACTGTTCGCGCACCCGGCATTTCAATCGGGTGATTTAACCACCCGGTTTATTGAAGACCACTTTGCCGATGGTTTTAACAGTGCTGAGTATCAATCCAACATGGCAGACCAGCTCGCTTTGATCGCAGCGGTTCTGCAAAGCCGCTATCGTCAACGCTTTCCCAATTGCACCGATGAGTCTCTCGGGGAATTGCATGTGATCGCAGCAGACGGCACAGATCAGACCCAACAGTTTCAACCGGCAGATAGAGCCGGCGTAGAAACCAGCTGGCAACCCGGCCAGGCGCTGTTCAAAGGCACGATTAACGGTAAACCTGTTGTAATTGGCGTGAAAAGATCAGACAGCGGTTGGCAATTGAGTCATCGTGGTAGCGTGCGAACGTTTAAGGTTATGCAAGCGCACGTTGCGGCGCTTTGGCAACACATGCCAGAGAAAACGACTCAAGACATGTCAAAATTTCTGCTCTCACCGATGCCTGGTTTGTTAATCAAATTATTGGTAAACGAAGGCGATACCGTCGTTGCCGGTCAGGATTTGGCCGTTATTGAAGCCATGAAAATGGAAAACACGTTAAAAGCTGAAAAGGCTGGGACCGTTGAAAAAATTGTTTCCGGTTCTGGTGACAATCTAGCCGTCGACGCGGTGATACTGGAATTCGCATGATCGGGCGCCTGAATCATGTTGCTCTGGTAGTTGACGATCTGAAAGCCGCTACCGCGACATACCGCGATACGCTGGGTGCCGATGTTTCCGAGCCACAGCCTTTACCGGAACACGGAGTCACTGTTGTGTTTGTTAATTTACCGAATACTCGAATAGAGCTACTTGAACCGCTGGGAGACGGTTCACCGGTTAGCCGTTTTCTGGAGCAACATAAGAACGGTGGCATTCATCATATCTGCCTTGAGGTGGACGACATCACAGCCGCAGCTGCCAGCCTGGAAGCCAAAGGCGCACGTGTTCTGGGCGATGGCACGCCTAAAATTGGCGCTCACGGTAATCCAGTGCTGTTTCTGCACCCAAAAGATTTCCACGGTTGCCTGCTCGAACTGGAACACGTTGGCGAGTAAATACAGCGTAATCACAGCCGGATTTGGTAGTTTTACCTTGCTTGAAGCGCTTTTGGGTATTACCTTTACTCAGGGTGCCCGGTGTTATTTCAGATCGACTGTACGCCAAGCACTATATGTTCACCTGATGAGTACGAACACTACCAAGTATGAACACGCCTGTTATCAATAGCCCTAGCCTGCAGCATCTGGGTGATCAATCCGTGCACGTCCTTGAAGAGACCACCATTATCGGTCGGCACGAAGACTGCAATCTAGTGCTCAAATCAGAACGTGGGGCTTCAAGAAAACATGCGCGCATTATTGTTGAAAACAATACGGCAATACTGATGGATTTGGGGTCGTTGAACGGAACCATGGTGAACGGGCGAGAGATCAGCAGAGCAGTACAACTTGCCGATGGCGATATCATTGTTTTCGATGAGCAGGAATATCGTTTCTTAAACCCTGAACACTCTGTCCAGAATTCGGGAGACAACGTCACGGTCATTGCCAACAAAGATGAAATCGGACGGCCCGAAAGCATCAAACCCGCGATTCGTATGATCGACCAACCGGGCGCTACCTCCGATACGCAAACGCCAGAATATTCATCTAGCGGGTCACTTAATGGATCACTCGATGACACCGAGGCATGGGAAATACCTGCCACTTCAAGACCTGGCGGTGATGCACAAACACCTCGGCGATTGCAGAATCGCCAGCGCGACGCAGAGCGCAGTGGACAAACTGGGTACAATAGAAGACCAGCCTGGTTAAACTGGGCGGTCATTATTCCTTTGCTGATACTTATTGTGCTGATCGCATTCTATTTCGCCTACACTACCGGTTTTTCAGCTGGCGTGTCCGGGAGCAGCAACACCAATTCATGAGCATTCCGGCAGCCACCTCCATTGCTGGCTTAACAGACGTTGGCCAGGTCCGACGAGTTAACGAAGATGCCTTTGTTATCGATCGTGGGCTACAGCTCTTTGCTATAGCCGATGGTATGGGCGGGCATGGCTCTGGTGACGTTGCAAGCAAGCTGGCCGTCGAAACCTTACGAAATTGCATTGCTTCAGAACCGGTACGCGAAGCACTGGCAAACAGGCAAATCTCGAATGAGCAGGCACTGTCACTCGTGTATCAATGCATTGTGGGTGTTAACCAGCATATCTATCAAATAAATCTGGAGAACGCTCATCCCGATGGCACCGGTATGGGTACAACCCTTGTCGGTATCTGTCTGATCGGCGGTGGTGGTGATGGCAGCACGACTGATGAGCAGCGTGCCGTTTCATTCAACATTGGCGATAGTCGCTTGTATGAATACCGGAATGAACAACTGACCCAACTCACGACCGATCACACAATGTACCGTGATTGGGAAGAAGCTGGCCGTATCGGCCCTGCGCCACCGAGAAATATCATCATGCGCGCCATCGGTCTACTGGCCGATGTCGACATCGATATGGAAGTGCTATCGATCAGCCACGAGGCCACCTATTTACTGTGCTCCGATGGACTCACAGGGATGGTGGACGATGCAGCCATCAGCCGCATTCTGGTTGAGTCAAAAGATGCAGCAACGCTGAGTAATACTCTGGTACAGCGTGCCAATGAAGCAGGTGGCACCGACAATATATCGGTAATTGCCATCACACCTGGGCAGTCGTAATCACATCTTTTTGGAAAGCTTGCAACCATTTATGTTGCTTCCGCTCTTATACTAGACACTCGCCCGTTTCGCACTAGCATTTTTTCATCTATGGCACTTTTTTACATACTGGCTTGCCTGCTGGTTATTGCAGGGTTAGCAGCAATTCTGCCGAGTGCCTTGCGCGCCGGAAAAGCCAATCCGGCATCAGAGCAGATGGAACAGGATCAGCTGGAAACCAATATCAGCATTGCCAGGGAAAAACGCGCCAACCTGCAGCGTGCACTGGCCGATGGCTCGATAGATCAGGCATCGTTCGATGCCGAAATCACCAATCTGGAAAACTCACTGGCAATGGACTTGTCAGCCGAACAAAAACACAACGAGTCTTCGCGAAGCGGTTATGTGGCAGCAGGTTTGATTGCGTTATTTCTGCCCATCGCATCAGGAGCGCTGTATTTGCATCTGGGTACACCACAAGGTGTGGATACGGAAACCATGCACGCGCAAGCCCTAGCCGAACGACAACAACAACAGCAAACACAGCAGCCTCCTGCACTGACAGAATTACTGCCGAATCTGGAAAAAAAACTTGAAGCCAACCCTGAAGATCTTGATGGTTGGAAATTACTCGGTAAAAGCTATTTAACCATCGGTGAGTTCTCGAACGCGAAGCGCGCATTAACCCGCGCCTACAACCTCGAAAAGAACGACCCTGAGCTTCTGTCACAACTGGCCGAAGCCACTGCTATGGACAAAGGTGGAGACCTGTCGGGTAAAGCCAGCAAGTTTCTTGATGATGCGCTTGCACTGGATCCCGAACATAAGCAAAGTCTTTGGTTGAAAGCCATCGCCAGCCAACAAGCCGGGAAGCACGAAGATGCCATAGCCCGGTTTGAAAACCTGCGAAGCGGTGTTATTGGAAATGCTGATGCACTCGCGAGTATCGATGAAATGATCAATCAATCCCGGAACGCATTGGGGTTACCCGTAAAGTCGTCTGCTGAAACAGCGCAGAACGAAACAACTGAATCAGAACGCTCTAGTACTACCGACGCAGACAACAATGAACAAAGTCCTACTGCGGCATTAAGCATTACTGTCGATATTACGGAACAGGCAAAAGCCAATGTGAACCCCGATGACTCAGTTTTCGTTTTTGCCAGAGCCTCCAAAGGCCCACCGATGCCATTGGCAGTATCGCGACATACTGTTAGTGAATTGCCTGTAAGCATTGTGCTCGACGATACCATGGCAATGATACCGGACATGACACTCAGCCGATTTCCAAGTGTTACGGTTGGTGCGCGTGTATCCAAAAGCGGCAACGCGATTGCGCAAGCTGGTGACTGGTTTACAGAAAAAAACAATGTGGTTGTGGCGGATTCACCAAAACTGGTATTAACCATCGACCAACTAAAAAATTAATCCGAGTTCGTAGGAAGTAGCGATCAGTTAATTTCATTGAACACATCGCTTAATTACGCGAATATAGTGTGTATGGGAGTTGTCTTTAAAGTGCACCGTCACGTTAGCTAGTCAGCCCGGTCAGCGTGCAACAACGATACATTCACTTTTATACGAAATATGGTTGCGTTTCAGCCGAATTCCTTCATGTCTCAGTTCCATGGCTACTTTTAGTTGACAAATAGCAGTTGACGACAGTAAGTTGGGAATACTCGCTGGGTTGCACCACAATTGATTGGATGTATATGAAATGAGAAAAAAGCATTTTACAGCCGCGCAATTGACGACACTTAAGACTGTAAATGATCAATTTTCTACACCCCGAAAAAATGCGGTAACTTCAGGTCTTAACGGACGCGCCCGCGTTATTGCAATAGTACAGTCGAAAATTCTGCTCTTTCTAATATTTAGTTTCTCCGTATCGGCTGCCGATGTCGATATAAACAAAAACTGGCGTTCTATAGCGATTAGCGGGTACGACACAGTTGCGTATTTCACAATGGGAGAAGCGGTAAAGGGTAAAAGTAAATACGAGCACACATGGAACGATGCTCGCTGGCGGTTTTCAACGAAAGAACACCTCGCTATATTTATCGCAAACCCGGAAAAGTACGCGCCGCGCTTCGGAGGTTATTGCGCCGAAGGCATGGCGATAGGTCGTAAAGCCTCCATCGATCCGTTGGCGTGGATCATTGTTGATGACGAACTCTACCTCAACTACAGTACCGAAGCGCGAGATAAGATGGCTGCAAATCCCAAAGACACAATTCAAAAGGCAAATGGTTTTTGGGAACGGATTCAACAGCGCTTGAATGCATTCTAGTTGGGCGTCATGCCCCGAATAATATGCTTGAAAAAGATCAGCTTCAGCATCCCAAAAAACCTAGAAATAGTGCCAACAGAATAACTATACGACCACATTTCTTTTTCGATAAAGCCAGCCAC
>CALJNA010000098.1 GCA_937981955.1 uncultured Granulosicoccaceae bacterium | reverse complement strand
CGATCTCTCCTCGAGTTTTCTGATCTGGTAGCTGATAGCGCCTTTACTAATACACAGTTCATCCGCAGCCATGCTGAAACTCAAATGTCTGGCTGCCGCTTCAAATGCTTTCAGGCTGTCAAGCTGGGGAAGGTAGTGTTTCAATGAGAATGTATAGTTTAATAAAACTGAACTATAAAACAGTAGGTTGAGTTTGTCACTATGGTCCAATTTGACCAGAATTAAACGTACGAATCTGATCAAAAACTGAGGCATGATCGATGAAAACCCACGCACGAGTCGTAGTTATAGGAGGCGGTATCGCCGGGTGTTCCACCTTGTACCACCTGACTCGGGAAGGCTGGACAGACGTGGTTCTGGTTGAGCGCGATGAATTAACCTCCGGCTCAACGTGGCATGCGGCGGCTCAAGTCACACAGTTTGGCGGCAACCAAACCATGTTTGCGCTAAAGCGCCACAGTATTGAACTGTATAAGCAGCTTGCGGCAGACGAAGATCATCCTTTCGCTTACCACATCACTGGTGGAATGCGCACCGCTTACACACAAGATCAACTCGATACCTACCACTATCACGTGGGTGTAGCGCAAGGTATGGATATCGAGATGGAAGTGATCGACCCGGAAGAGGTTGCTCGTCGACACCCGTTACTGCGCACAGACGGTATGTTGGGTGCGTGGTGGGATCCTCTCGATGGTTATATAGATCCGTCGGGTATCACCATGGCTCTGGCTCGCCATGCACGCAAAGCCGGTGCGGAAGTGTATCGGTTCAATCCAGTAGAGAACATCACTCGCAAAGACAACGGTGAGTTCATCGTACACACGAAAGACGGTGATATCACTTGCGAAAAAGTGGTAAACGCCAGTGGTTACCGCGTAAATGAAGTCGGCAATATGCTTGGTGTTGAACACCCGGTGACCTCCATGGAGCATATGTATTTCCTGACCGAACCTATGCCGGAAATCGAAGCCCTGGATTTCCAGGTGCCAGTGATACGTGATCCGGGTGATGATTTTTATAGTCGGCAGGAAAAGCAAGGCCTGTTGGTTGGTGTGTATGAACAAGGGTGTAAAACCTTTGGCATGGACGGTATCGATCCGGCTTTTACACAAGATCTGTGTCCTTCCGATCTTGATCGATGCCTGGATAACATGGAAGGTATTTTTGAACGTATGCCTGCCTTACAAACCGCTGGAATACACACAGTGGTGAATGGGCCAATCACTTACACAATTGACGGGTTACCGTTAGTAGGACAGATTCCCGGCATCGACAATGCGTATTGCATTATTGGGTTAAGAGCCGGCATTGGTGAAGGTGGTGGGCACGGAAAAATTCTTGCCGAAATTATGGTTCACGGTGAGTGTGAATGGGACGCATGGTGTTATGACCCAAGGCGTTTTACGCAATATGCCAACACAGAACACACGTGCCTGAAAGCCGTAGAGGATTATCAAAACGAGTTTCACTACCATTTGCCACACGAACACCGGCCCGCAGCTCGGTTAGCGCGAACCACACCACTGTACCCTGTGCTCGATCAGCTAGGCGCGTTGTGGGGTGTTGTAAACGGGTGGGAGCGAGCGGTGTGTTTCAAGCCTGAAGATCAACCGGATTTTGTTGATACACATGGTTTTCGATTTTCACCAACGAAGGAGTTGGTTGCGAATGAGGTTAAAGCCCTTAGTGAAAACGTAGGCATTATGGAAGTATCTGGCTTTAATCGATATGAGATTAGTGGGTCGGGATCAGGCGAATTTCTGGACAAGATGGTTTGTGGAAAACTGCCGGCAAAAGTTGGCAAAGTTAATTTGTGCTACTTGCTCAATGAACGTGGGCATGTGCTGTGTGAGGCAACCATCGCCAAACTAGACGAAGATTGTTACTGGTTCGGCTCGGCTGCTGCTGCCGAATGGCACGATAGGGACTGGTTGAAACGCTACATGCCCGATAAGGTCACGCTAACTGAAATGGCGTCCTCGCACACCATATTGGTTGTTGCCGGACCACGGTCCAGAGAGTTGTTGCAATCCCTGTCTCCGCGTTGTGACTGGTCCAAGTCCGCTTTTGGCTGGATGAATGTGCGACAGATGACGCTTGGTCATGCTTCCGTCATTGCCATGAGTGTGAGCTTTTCAGGTGAGCTAAGTTACGAATTGCATGTGCCTAATGAACAGTTATATCTGGTTTGGTCTTTGATAACTGAAGCAGGCAAGGCATTCAATCTGTCTAAATTTGGACTGTATGCAACTGAATCGATGCGAATGGAAAAGGGGTATCGACACTGGAAAGCGGATTTAATTTATGAGAATAACCCGATGGAGCTGGGACTTGATCGTTTTGTCAATCTGGACAAGAGTGATTTTGTCGGTAAATCCGCATTAATGGCAGAGCTTGAACGTGGGCCCGGAAAGCTGTTTACCTGCATGGAAATTGACTGCGATATTGCTGCTGCACACGCAGGAGATTCAGTATTTTTTAATGGTGAACTGATTGGCTCGGTAACATCGGGTGGCTATGGTCATCGCGTTAATAAAAATATCGCGTACGCTTTGCTTAAACCTGAATTTAGTGTGCCAGGAACTGAATTGAGCATTGGCATACTGGGCCAACAGTACCCCGCATCTGTATGCAACGCTTGTTTATACGACGAGGAGAATATCCTTGTCCGGTAAAGTTCGTCGTCGCGGAAAAATGTCTGCCCGTGAAGCCATGCATGCCAAGCGGGCCAAAGCACCCGAGATAAATCCATGTCCAGCGGGGCCAATTGGCGGTCAATACAAACCGTTATCAGATAACGACATACAACAAATCTACGCCAACGCGCTGCGGATTCTGTCAGAAATTGGCATGGGAGAATCACCCCCTGCGCTTTTGCAAAAGGCGTTGGATAAAGGCGCTTTTCAAAACGAATCAGGGCGTCTTTGTTATCCGGTTTCCATGATAGAGGACACCATAGCCGGTGCCTGCCGCCGATTCATGTTGCACGGTCGAGATACCAAACACGATTTCGAAGTAGGCGGTGACAAGGTGCATTTCGGTACAGGTGGTGCGGCAGTGCAAACACTGGATTTGGATACGCATACCTATCGAGCGGCGACACTACGTGATTTGTATGATTTTACCCGTCTTGCCGATTCTTTAGCTAACGTCAGCTGGTTTACACGCTGCTGTGTGGCAACGGATGTCCCGGATATTATGGATCTGGATATCAACACGGCGTACGCGCTAATTAAAGGCACAAACAAGCCGATGGGCACAAGTTTCACCGTGGCAGATTCAGTCAATCCGATCATCGATATGTTTGACATAGCAGCTGGTGGAAAAGAAAAGTTTCGCGAACGGCCTTTTTGTAAAGCACACATTAGCCCGGTGATATCCCCACTTCGCTATGGGGAGGATGCATTCGATGTTGCGCTCGCTTGCATAGAACGCGGAATGCCGTTGAATAACATAATTGCAGCGCAGTCCGGTGCAACATCCCCTGCGACCATTGCCGGCATGCTCAGTGCCACGCTGGCTGAAACCCTGGCAGCGCTGTTGATGGTTAATGTTTTTTCACCTGGGTATCCGATGATCTTTTCAAACTGGCCGTTTGTTATTGATTTACGCACCGGGTCATTTTGCGGCAGCGGTGGTGAAATAACACTGCTTAACGCGGCATCTGCACAGCTGTCTAACTGGCTCGGACTGCCCTCTGGTGCTGCGTCCAGCATGAGTGATGCGAAAGCAGTCGATGCGCAAATGGGACTTGAAAAAGCCATGTCTTCACTCGGCGTTGGTTTGGCCGGTTGCAATATGGTCTATGAGTCTTCCGGCATGATGGCGAGTTTGTTAGGAGCTTCGTTTGAAGCCATGCTGATTGACGATGAAATGTTATCGCAGGTGTATCGGGTACTTCGCGGCATTGAAGTGAATGAAGAAACACTCGGGTACGATGCGATTAAGGAAGCCGTCTATGGTGAAGGACATTTTCTTGGATCAGAACACACAATGGCTGCCATGCAACGCGACTACTTCTGGCCAAGTACGCTAACCGATCGTCAGCAGCCTGTTGCCTGGGAAGAGGGCGGTGCGACTGATATGTGGCAACGGGCTAATGCACGTGTGCGTGAAATACTTGATTCGCATAAACCTGATTATCTTGGCCGTGAAAACGAGGCAAAGATCAGAGATCGCTATAATATTCTGTTGAACTAAGTGCCGGACGTTACTTACAGGCATGAAATTTGATCAGCTGTGTATTCATCGTTTGTAAAGGTCACGCCAATGCAGCTGTGTCAGATTGCCGGGTACTACACCAAGAACCTTGCAGCAGTCGTTTTGAGCTTCTCATTAATAGCTTGTGGCGATAATTCCAATGAATATGACGATGAGTACTATGACGATGACTATCACGAAGAAGAGGTGGAGCTCGGCGATTGGGAGCAGTACAGAGGTGTTTTTCAAACTGCCGCGGTATCAGTTGCTACCGGGCGACACTTCAAATCTGACAACGGCTCCATTGAATATGTCAAAAGTCTTGATAAGAAAATAAGACGAGCCGACGTTAAGCTGTTCGTATGGCGCTGGCCTTCAAATGACGAGATGCATACCTACATCGTTGGTTATGCTGATGACTACTCATTCGATGTAGTGTTCAAAGAAAATGAGCAACTGAGTCTCGATTCAGCCATTAAGGCAATTGTAGTCGATGATTACGATGCACTAGGCGAAGAAGGCAAATCCGTTTTCTGGCAAGTGACCAGTGACATCGACATACCCTACATAGACTATCTGCCTGATCGCAAGGAGAGAAGTACGGCTGTGGTAGCTGATGTGGTGGATTTGAGTCGCTATACCGACACGGGTGAATGTCAGCTATTTTTTCTGGACGGCACCCGCCAGGGTTTTCAAACGCCAGAATGGGTGAATCGGATTCGTTCCTTTCGCAGCCAGATTGACAAAAACGAGATTGCTTCATTTACCGCGGCGTTGGAATCGCTCGATGTTTCATATTGTCAGCAAGCTCACTATGACTATATTTATAACTACTTGTTTGCGCACGAGCGAAACAATGGCTATTTAAATACTCGATCCCAGTTTCTTGAAACGATGTTACGGGTTGCTGGTATGGAATCTTTGATAACTTCACGTTATGGAGATAGCCTTTGCGAAATCATGTACAGCAGTATTTTTTCTCCTCCTCATCACGAATCAGTCGCAACTGATGAAAACTACAGTGTCGAGTTTGTTGATGTCGTATTGGAATATATAAATTCCACTGATGCGGCATGTAATCTGTGGGAAATCGCTGCGTATATTGCAAAGTATAATCGTGCTGACATTATCGATAAAGTGATTTCAATCGAGTCTAGTCGTACAAATTACAAATCAGACGAGGGTTACACTGCGCTTGAGGCGTTTAACGACAGCGCTCGCCATGGACACTATGATCAATCAATGATGTTACTGGGTGCCGTACAAAGCCCTTTTCATCTGGAAGACGTTCTAATCCCGATTGCATCTGGTGGTCGTCAGGAATTACTCGACGAAGTATTGAAGAGAAACGTTCAATTTCAAAGTGACGATACTGACCATAGCTGCACTTATGCGTTAATAGCAGCCTTTAAAAGTGGCTCAGTATCCATTGTTGATAGTTTGTTTTCGCTTGGCTGCGAGTTACCCGAGCGCGACTATCTGAAGGTAGATCTGTTCGAGTCGATCATGGAGATCAGGCCGGGAAAGGAGTATTCAAGGTTATATGAGATGTTGGCCAAGTATGGGCTGCATCTGGAACAGCTCAGTGCTGATCAAGCCAATGACCTTGTTAGCAAGCTCATTCGAAAACAGGTGGTTTCTGATTCCGCATCCGCCTCCATTGCAGAGTCTGATCAAGTTAGGATGTTTCACCAATTTACTGAAAAATTCATACAAGATGCGGTTTCACGTATGGGAAGTGTCGATTACAGGAAATACGATGAAACACTGTTGATGCAGGCTATTGAAAAACGCAGCGTGCATTCGGTAGCAACACTATTGAGTTATGAACCAGACTTATCTATCACCAATAATGAAAAGAAAACCGCTTTGGCGCTGGCGAATGACAATGCGCAGGATCTTCATAAAACACGGCATGTATTCGGAATGAGCGCAAATAAGAGTATCGAGATTATGAATAAGAGACGCAAGGATTCTCTCAGTATATTAAAAATGCTAGGTGGAGAAACTTCAGTCTTCGATGTATATATCTATTAGGGTGCCAATCAATTTTTGAGTTGTAGTGCGATTTTCACGGCGTTTCTTCTCGTTTTGCACGACCTTGTCATAATAGCCAGGTTCGTAAAGACGTTTCTCGATGCTTCCTCTGCTTGAATAGATGTCACCGTTTAGCGTTAACAGCAAAGATTTCATTTCGCTGCTGGGGTTCCCGACGAAATAGGTTGCTTCATCAGCAATGAGGGCTACAGCTCTTTTTCTCTGCTGGTTATACAGAATATTCATATTGTGTAAGCGGCAACTCTCAAAGTCACAAAACGAAATATGGAGCCAATTCGAATCCTGTAGAACGTGAGTTTCACGACTGCGACCTATGCCATCGAACTTGTCGACCCAATCGGGATTAACAGTGTTTTTCACGGCATTATTGTAGGCTTCCATAAAATCTGTTTTCTGTTTCCAGAATTTGGCTGAATGATTCCCGCCGTTGTTTAGTTGCGGCTCAACATATTCAAGTGAGTCCGGGTCCATCCTGCTATGACGCAGATCATCGCAATCATGTCGGTCCCAATATTCGGTGCCTGATCGACGGAACTGTTTCAGCGCTTCGATAGTTTTCTTGCGAGGTTTGTATAAGCGATCAGTAAAATATACGCCAGTATTTGAGATACAGAAATTCGATGCAAACTCGCCTTCGAGAATATAGTCACGATAAAGACTCTTAAGCATGTCATCAGAAAAGATGATCAATTCGATTTTGTCA
>CALJNA010000097.1 GCA_937981955.1 uncultured Granulosicoccaceae bacterium | reverse complement strand
GTTCAGGCTCTGGTTCAGGCTCTGGTTCAGGCTCTGGTTCAGGCTCTGGTTCAGGCTCTGGTTCAGGCTCTGGTTCAGGTGTTTCAAATATGGTTATGTCTAACGTTGTCGAAGCATCCATCGGAGCAGACGCAACAGATGTGTGCAAACGATTCGAAACCACCCAACCAAGAATCGCACTATGTACCAGCAGTGAAAAAGCGATGCCGACGAATCGTGCGTTCAACGATTATTCCTGGTCAATACCGATACTTTATCCAACGATAACTGGTTCAGTATGTCTATAACAGAAACGAACTGCTTGAATTCTACCGACTCGTCAATGAGTAACAGAATAGGCGTGTCTTTTGATAGCAGTTGCAATTGCAAACTAATTTGATCAAGCGGATTTTCAATGTTATTGATAAACAACTTACCGTCTCGATTAACAGCAATCTCTACGCGCTCAATATTATCCGGTGTTACGTTACTACTGGATTCAGGCAACTCAATATCCAGCTGGCCGGTTGATACAAACGTTGCAGTCGTCAACACAATCGCCAACAGCACGAGCATAATGTCGATGAACGGAATTACGTTAATTGATTCAAATTTTTTCATATCATTAGCCAAACGCTACTAATCGCCCTGATCTCACTCACCTAACCGTACTATGAGCAAACGTTGAGTTAGATCGGTCGTTGCTGCGAAGCGGGGACACTATGGGCAATCTTCCAGAGCGAAATGAGTCGTTCCGCTTTGGCAACCAGCAAGTTGTAGAAAACCATCGCTGGAATGGCAACGAACAAGCCAAGGGCTGTGGCCTTCAATGCCAGCGCTAATCCGACCATCACCGATTTGGTGTCGATCTGGCCGCTCTGGCCTATGTCGTAAAAGGTCAACATGATGCCGAACACCGTACCAAGCAAGCCAACATAAGGCGCATTGGATGCGATTGTTGCTATAACAGGCAAGCCCTTGTTCAAATCCAGCTTCAGCCGTTCCAGGTGTTGGTATCGTTCAACTTTTATGCGGCTATAACTGATACTTCGCTCGATAACGTAGGCTAATGCAAGAAAGCTCATTATTCCCAACACCGCAAAAACAGAAATATCGAGATATTGTTCTATAAATTCCATCGTTAAAACGTTGCCTTGAAGCCAAATGAAAAGATTCCAGTGAGCTGAGACGCAATTTTCTGCTCTGAATAGTCGGCATTGTAATCGTATCCAGCCGCGTTTTTCGTATTCAGTACATTTAAGAGATCAAGATAAGCACTCATTGTGTTGTCTTTCTTCCGCTTGAACGTCCTGTCTATGCGCAAATCCAGCCGGTGGTAAGTCGGAAAACGACTCGAATTTAATTTGCCGTATTCAGGCCGGTAGAAACCCGGTATGTCTGGATCTTCTGTCGCACTTAAAACCGGGGTGTACGGTGCTCCGCTGTGAACCCACAGCTTCGAACCAAACGACCATTTTTCATTCAGCTTGTATTTGCCAACCAGACTGAGGTTGAATGGCTGGTCGTAATCAAAAACGAAAGTTTCACCCGTACGCTTGTCTTTACGACGCGCTTTTGATAGTGAAAGCGACGCCCACCCTGATAGTTTGCTGCTTAAATCTTTTCTAATCAGAGTATCAAGGCCATAAGCATAGCCTTCACCCTGATTGGTGTAGTTAAGTTCATCATCACTGACAACCAAATTGTCCAGTGATTTGTAATACAGCTCAGACTTAATATCCCAGCCACCAGTGAAACCACGTTGAACACCAACTTGCGCATGCAACGCATTTATATAATCAAGATCAGGATTACCGAACACTTCATCTGATTCAAGATAGTCGGGGGCCTGTTGGTACTGCCCAATGCCTGCACTGAAAATAGTGGCATCGCTCCAACTGTATTCCAGCGCGAGCCGCGGCTCAATGAATTGTTTATCCAGCAGGTTCTCTTGCTGGTATGCGAGCCCGGGATAGAGTGTCAGATTATCGGTTAAGTACCAGTTGTCTTTTACGTAAGCACGAAAACCGCTATAGTTAATCTTCTTTTTCGACTCCAGGCGCTCAGAACCTGTTAATAAACACTCTGTATCGAGTTCACCGCACGGTGGAAGACTTAAGCTCAAGTCGATATCAGATGCGGTTCGCTCAAGCTGAATGCCTGCAGACAGATCATGCCGGTTGTTCAGCTCGTAGCTTGCACGGCTTTTTAGAAAAAACGAATCCTGATCGATATCAATCTCTCCTACACCACCAAACTTACCTTCTTCGCTGGATGAAGCGTGTGACAATAGTGTTTTTACACCCAGACGACTATTCAGACCGGT
This sequence comes from uncultured Granulosicoccaceae bacterium, assembly GCA_937981955.1. Lineage (GTDB taxonomy): Bacteria > Pseudomonadota > Gammaproteobacteria > Granulosicoccales > Granulosicoccaceae > Granulosicoccus. The sequence goes on along the minus strand of CALJNA010000097.1, from coordinate 42,873 downwards.
GTCCCAGGTTAGGGCTTGTTCGTGATATCGAGTATCAAAATAATTGATGCCAGCAACAATCGGATCGGTTTCAATTTCTTCAGAATCTTCTGACACGTTTACTTGAGCCGTATCAGCCGCGCCGTTAAATTGGAATCGCACCTCGTTGTTGGTGTTTGCCAACCAGACATACTTTCCCTGATAGTCTGAGTACTTTGGAAACTGCTCTATCTTTATGCCATCTTCTTCGGGCAATTGGCCCTGCAGAAACAGATCAAGGTAACTGATACGGCCGGCCAGATAGAACGATTGATTCTCGGCAACCGGACCCTCAATTAGCGCACCAGCCTGAAGCATACTAATATCGATAGTGCTACGAAATCGATCTGTTTGCGGGTCTCTTAGTTCGATATCGAACACCCCACCGGTCACACCAGAGAACTCCGGACCGTACGCCGATTGATACACATTAAACGATTTGATCAAATCAGCGTTGAACACGCTGATCGCACCGCCTAAATGAAACAGGTAATTCACCGGAGCAAAATCTGCCTGGAAATAATTATCACCGGGGCGCGAACCACGCACGGCTGGCAGTGCTTCTTCATCATTGGTAAAAGCGAGACCAGGTAAAGATTGCAGCGTTCGGACCGGATCGCCAGCAGACCCGGGCGCGTTGATAAGCGTGTCGCCACTGATCCCCAACCCCAAAGGCAATTTCGGTTCTGGTTCGCCCTCTTCTTCGACAACGATTTCTTCGAGTTCGGTTGACTCGGTTTCAGGTGTTTGAGCACTCAGAGGTGTGGCAAATGCAATCACGCACACACTAAAAAGCACGGTAAACGCGTTTTTCGAATGTCGACTGACAAATAATCGGTATGGCACAACTAACTCCCTGAACAACTAGCCGACTCGGTTGAGATAAACAGGTGGTACGCCAGCGTGCTCTGTTCAGAACAGTGCCTTGTGCATATACGCCTGTTAGGCTTCAGGTGTAGTTATAAGGGATAGAGATTTCGAGTTCTGTTTCGATATGTAACCGGGATACAAAAAATGGAGTGGTAGTGAATCAAAACCCGTCCACGCTACCAACACGAATGGGATCTCGGTTCGGTGAACAGGTAGTTGGATAGCTGCTTTTTATGATGAAGGCAAGATGTGACCCACACGCAACAAGTTTCCATCCGGATCCACAATCGCAAATTCACAAATGCCCCATGGTTTATCTTCGGCGGGTGTAACGCGAGGGATTCCTTTCAGTGGAAGATTCAAGGTTTTGTAGTGATTCCACAGATCGTTCGCGTCGTCTATCCTGACAAATGCACCATGGTCGGAGCGAGATGGGTCTACGTCTTTAGCTCTGAAAAAATGCACTTCAACATGATCACGTTGCAGGATTAAATAGCCCTCGTTTTCGTACAACGCGCCTGTTTTAAAGCCTAGCTTTGAATAAAACTCAATTGTTTTGGAAAAATCCTGGCTCGGCATTATCGGACAAATACTTGTTAGCATTTTGACTGCCGTCTGATCATTGTTCTGAACACTCCAGCAATTGCTGCCAACAGCATAAACCAAAAACCGGGGTCTGGTTGCGCATGCTTCGAAGAGCTAACAGAACAACCACTGCCTTCACCATCGGTACCGGTGCGTATTATACCCTCATCACTGAACGCCTGAGCGGCGACTGGTGTGCCGCTAACATGTTGCTTCACGTCTGGTATGCCATCGCCATTGCTATCAGGCCAGTTAGCCGAGGGTGCGCCATCGTTTATTCCTGAAATAGCATAACCGTTTCCATCAGGGTCGATATCCTTCGCATCTACAATACCGTCACGGTCAGTGTCAATTCCGCGATCGACGAAATCAGCATCGGCTATATCGTCTATGCTATCTGCATCGGCATCGGCACCGTTCGTCTGATCAACATCGACTGAATCCGGTATGGTATCTGCGTCACTGTCACGCATTCCATCCACCATGCCGTCATTGTCAGAATCAATACCATTCGCTTCGACTAAATCGAACAACCCATCTGCATCAGTATCAAGATCAAGGTAATCCGAAAAACCATCATTATCCAGATCGTCAGGGAAAACCGGGAGCAGATCGATCGAGTCATCGACACCGTTTCGGTTTTCATCAACAAACCCATCAATAACGCCATCCAGGTTCAAATCTTCCACAATGCCCAGTGTTTCGGCAACATCACTCAGACCATCATTATCGCTATCACCATCCAGATAATCCGGATGCCCGTCTGCATCAGAGTCTACGACAGTAAACAAAGTAAAACCCGCTTCAATTTCATCAAGCAGCCCGTCATTATCACTATCGGCGTCCAGATAATTCGGCAGACCATCGCCATCCTGGTCGTTTGTACCTTCGGTCACATCCGGAATACCGTCGTTGTCAGAATCAATCAATGCAGTCAAATCGATGCTGCCCGATGAAATCGTGGCTAAGCGACCAGGCTCGATGCGATCAGGCAAACCGTCTCCATCTGAATCGGTCTCTTCAAATTGCGATGCATCGATGCGATCAGATATTCCGTTGCTGTCTTGGTCAATAAAGGCATCAACCCGATTATCTTCATCCGCATCGATACCACCAGATTCAACCAGGTCGCTAATGCCATCGTTATCACTGTCAGTGTCGATATGATCCGGTACACCATCACCATCGGAATCGATGGCTTTTTCCAGCTCATCACTGACGCCATCATTATCACTATCCAAATCCAATCGATCTTCTATCCCATCAGAGTCAGAGTCTTTCTTCTGACTAGGCGTGTCCCCGGCTTCGATGGTATCCGAAATGCCATCACCGTCAGAATCGGTATCAATGTAGTTCGGCAAACCGTCTGAATCAGTGTCTGTATACCCATCTATACCATCAGGTACACCGTCGTTGTCATTATCGACATCACGCCAGTCAGGAATGCCATCCCCATCGGTATCACTTGAACGTTCGACTTGATCATCAATACCATTGCCGTTCGCATCACGATCCTGATAATCCGGTACGCCATCACTATCAGTGTCGATATTCAATTCAGCGGCATCGTCAGTACCATCGTTGTCGCTATCGCGATCTCGAAGGTCAGGAATGCCATCTCCATCCGTATCTGTTAATCGGCCAGTACTACCTGCTGAAATGTTGGTATCACCAGATTCAGCATTGTTGCCTGAACCAGCATTATCACCTGAACTAACAGAGTCGCCAGCATCTGCATTGCCATTTAAACCGGATTCCAGCGTATCACTTAAGCCATCGTTGTCTGAATCGGTATCAATAAAGTCCGCAATGCCATCCTCATCGGTATCCAGCGCTTCGCCATTGATAGCGCCAATGGCGGTGTTAGCTGGTGTATTGGAGTTTTCAGCAAAACCGGACTCCACGGCATCTGATACACCATCGTTATCGGAGTCTGCATCGTGACGATTGATAATGCCATCACCATCACTGTCGCTGTTTCGCTCTATCACATCCGGTACACCATCATTATCTGAATCTGCGTCGATCGAATCCCGCAAGCCATCAGTATCAAAGTCCAGCTGGCCTTCAATGGCATCATCAATACCGTCGTTGTCTGAATCGGTATCGCGATAATCAGGTAAGCCATCACTGTCAGAATCCACTGGCAGTTGTGTGTTGCTGCCTGCTTCTACACTATCTGCGATACCATCGTTGTCAGAATCCAGGTCAAACATATCGGGTGTGCCGTCCATGTCGGAGTCTAATGATCCTGCCTGGGACACTGCCTGACCCTGCAAGCCGCTCTCTATCGAATCAGGTATGCCATCGCCGTCGCTGTCTTCAGCGGTGATGTTCAGCATCGCTAAACTATCGTTGGTTTCTGAGCCAGACAAAGCGCTACCCGACAACTGCTGTCGATCGGGAATACCATTGCCGTCAGCATCTGAAGTTCCTTGTACTTTATCGGACACCCCATCGTCGTTTGAATCTTCATCAAGATAGTCAGGTGTTCCATCGGCATCGGTATCCACCAGAGCCACTTCACCAGAATTTTCAATCGCATCGGATATACCGTCGTTATCACTATCGGTATCTCGCATGTCTGGTGTACCGTCATTGTCGGAATCCACCAACTGATTATCTTGGAAACCGGATTCAATGTTATCTGCGATGCCATCATTATCAGAGTCCATGTCTCGATAATCCGGAATTCCATCCTCATCTGAATCAGGTCGCGTTACCGAGCCATTCTCGGCTCGGGCTTCAATGGCATCAGGAACACCATCGCCATCGGCGTCCAGGCTAAGATAATCGGCAACACCATCGCCGTCGGTATCTACGCCAGAAAGAACACCACCCATTTCTATAGAATCAGTCAGGCCATCACCATCGCTATCCATATCTCTAAAATCCGGAATTCCATCGCCATCCACATCGGCTGAACCACTGACGGTTGCAGAGTCGCTGATACCGTCCTTGTTCTGGTCAGGAGATTGTTCGGAGTCGGCATCGTACGCGTCGATGATGCCATCTCCATCAGAATCAATACCCGCTAATCCCAATTCAAATGAGTCTGCCAATCCGTCGTTATCCGAATCGGTATCGAGTCGATCAACGATGCCATCGTTGTCCGAATCTCCGTTACCTTCAAATAAATCGGGTATGCCATCGTTATCAGCATCTGTATCAATGTAATCAGGCTTGCCGTCAGAATCTGAATCCAACGGCAGAAGCTCCTCACCACGTTCATCGGCATCACCAATACCATCGTTGTCTGAATCCGGATCGCGAAAATTGTGCAAGCCATCACCGTCGGTATCGATCAGCACATAGGGTGGGACCGTGAACAACACCGCGCCCGTGGCAGAGTCACGGTTGTCTTGATCTGGTAATTCATCACTACCAGAACCCAGTATCAACCCTGCTTCCACACCATCGTTGATACCATCGTTATCTGAATCACTGTCTCGAAAGTCAGCAATACCGTCATCATCCGAGTCGATTATCGATACACCGTCACTGCCAGTCTCGGCAAAGTCCGGTACACCATCATTGTCAGCATCACTGTCAACACCATCATTAGCACCATCCATGTCGGTATCCGGTGGTACTAAACCGATCGGACCAAGTCCGTCATGGGTACCGTCATTGTCGTTATCCCTGAAACCGTCAACTTTTCCATCGCCATTGATGTCGATCGCACCCGCTTCAATAAGGTCAGTAATACCATCACCATCAGAATCCAGATCGAGATGATCGGGTATGCCATCACGATCTGAATCGAGCAAACTGGTTTTAGTCAGTCGATCATCAATGCCATCGTTGTTGGCATCTTGTCCGCCAGTCACATCAACATCAAAAATATTACTGATACCGTCCCCATCGGCATCCATACTCAGCGAGCGAGCTTCAAGCCAGTCGTGTATGCCATCGTTATCAGCATCGGCATCACGATAGTCAGCAAGACCATCGTTGTCCGTATCAATCGTTGCGCTTTCCAGCGCATCGGGAATACCATCATCGTCAGAATCGACGTCGTACACATCTGGCAGAGCGTCTCCATCTGAATCAGTTAATGGCTTGTTCAGATTGCTACCTGTGTAAGCCGCAGCCATGTTGTCATTCAGTCCATCACCATTCGCATCAAATTGCGCAACTGGATTCAGCGGATTGTTGGCGCCTGTGTCAAGACTGCTTTGATCGAAACCGAATTCCGCCGCATCAGCAATACCATCATTGTCACTGTCGAAGTCACTGGCATTGACCGAGCCGTCACCATCAAGATCAAACGGGTTGCCAGTTTGAAAACGGTCATCTATTCCGTCGGCATCCGTATCAAATCCACCTGTAGTATCAGCATCGAATAGATCATCAATATCATCGCCATCGGTGTCTTTAAACATCACACCGAACTCAACGCCGTCAGTGATGCCGTCGTTATCAGAATCAAGATCCAGCTGTGCAGGTAAACCGTCTCCATCCATATCACCACCACGTTGCAGTGCGGCTTCGATAGAATCGGGCACACCATCTCCATCAGTATCTTTATCGTGCGTATCGGGTATGCCGTCAGCATCGGTGTCTTTTGCCGGTGGTTCGGTAAGCACCAAACCATCATGCACTCCATTGCCGTCTACATCTGTGAAGTTGTCAATAACGCCGTCCGCGTCAAGATCAGCTGAGCCAAATTCAACCAGGTCGCTGATACCATCATTATCAGAATCGCTATCGGTATAGTCTGGATTGCCGTCGCGATCACGGTCAACAATCGCGGCGATGTCATCGATACCATCGTTGTTGGTATCACTCCCACCGGTATTCGTTACATCAAAGCGATCTATAATACCGTCGCGATCAGAATCCTGGTTTGCCTGCGAAAAAGTATCAGCCTCAACTGCGTCGAAGACGCCATCGTTATCACTATCAAGGTCGATATAATTGGCAACACCATCACCGTCTTCGTCTAATGCGTTATCTGAAGATACTCCACCTCGTTCTAACGCATCAGGTATTGCATCGTTGTCGGAATCAAGATCTATATAGTCCGGTCGCTGATCGTTGTCAGAATCAACAAGGCCTAATAAGTACAGATCAGCAATTCGGTGTTCATTCGCTGTACCGCTAATGCTTCCGTTAGTATCGTCTCCAGTACTAACGCTTGAATCTCCAATTTGAGAGCTGTTGGACGATGCCAGAGCAGACGTACCGGAATATTGTGCTTCCACGCCGTCGTTGATGCCGTCATTGTCTGAATCAGGGTCAAGATAATTCGGAATACCATCGTTATCGGAATCGACAAAACCCTTTAAGGTATTGGTGCCAAATTCAACGATGTCGGGCACACCATCTTTGTCTGCATCTCCGCTAACCAGTCCAATATCGATGGTCAGGTTGGAAAAATCATCATTGGTGTTGCTGTCGGTCAAACCAAAACTGTTATCACCAACAGGCTCTTGCCCGGTTGGTGCTTCCACCGGAGATTCAGGTGCCTCCGACGATAGCGATATGGTATCGGTGCGAACACCGTTTAGCGAAGCCGGGCCATTGCTGATGCCGGAATGATCAACGTCATGATTAGCATCGGTATTCGCTGATTGAGCATTCGGTGCAACTTTCCAGTCACGCAACGCTTTGTCCGCACCAAATTCCTCTGCCGGTATTAAAACGTAGTACTCACCATCGCCAAGCAAGTCAAACAGGAATGTACCGTTTTCTGTTGCGGTACTGCTTACCAAAGAGTCATCAGCTTCCCGTCTTAGCTCTACAGAAATACCATCGGGTGCAAGAACATCAATCTGGCTTGAATATTTTCCATCCTGATTAACATCAACAAAAATAAGATCACCAATTGAGTGAGACGTAATAAGAACGGAAGCCGGACGACCACGCACGGTCTGCGTACCGGACAAATCGTCCGAATCCAGACGAAAAGTGTTGGTATAACGGTTTCCTGGCCGATTAGCACGAGCACTGACAACGTAGGTGATTTGCTGTCCCTGACGCGGACTGCCGTTTCTGGCCAGTGCGTAGTTGGATTCGAATTTAATTGCAGTTACGTTTGACAAAGAGCCCGGACAATTTCCCAATCCTCCAGCCACTGGCGCAAACTGATTATTCTGATATGAACACCAGAAACTGGTATTAATGTTCGGGTTATCTGAAATACCTGCTCGTGCATCTGCTGTGTAGAAGATTGTACCCATTGGTTGTTCACCCGCAGAAGGTGTGGCCCCATCAATAAAGCTGAGTGTTGGTTCAGCCATTAACGTTAAAGAGCCGCTGAAAACTGAACCAGGTACACGCCTCGATGCGCCGATTTCATCGCCATTAAAAGGCAGAACGTTAATGATGGTTGGTTTGTCAATGCTGACCGTGTCCGAGAAATTGACATACTTCAACACGTATTCCTGATTATCATTGACCCCGTCCACTTCAACATCAACCAACACCGCGGCACGAATCTCACCGGCCTGCCCAAGAGCAATGGATTGCTTTGTAGGAACCGACGCTGTGGCGTTGGCGGCTTGAGCGAAAGCACTGGCAATTCGAACAGAACCCTCGGCACCAAACGGATCAGTAGATGCACAAAACACAATCGGTGCAATTTCATCTGAGGAATGTCGGTTGCCCAGTTCCCATGTCAATGTTTGTTGGCCCGGTTCAGGCTGGTTATAACGAATAAGTGTCGGAGCAACACCTTCAGGTAACTGTGCTGTGCAATCTGCTTGAAAACTGGAACCGGCAGGTAAAATTCCAGTCAGTCGCATCTGTTGGGCAACACCACCTGACGGCAGACTTGAATCAATCGACGGTGTGATTTTCCAAACGACATCGTTTCCAGCCAAAACCGATTGAGTGACACCTGGGGCCGCAGCAGGGAACTCAGTCGACAGCACCGCATTCAGGGAAACTTTTGTATACGTCACCCGATCTCCATCGCCTTGACTGGATTCTGGTGATGGTGAATATTGAATGGGGCGCCATTCAGGGTAGAACTGATCGGTTCGAAAACTACTCATTGCTGCGGCAACAGTGCCAACCGGTATGGGTTGACCATCGTTTTTTCCACCAACAAATATTTCTCGCATCTCCAATGGCAGGAATGCACGAAACGATTGACCCGGGTCAATTGGTACAGGACCATTTTTCCCGATAAATCGAACAACGTTGACTTTATCTAAGCCCAACGATTTCGGGTCGCTGACCCAGTTGGAAACCAACCCGTCAACGCATCTGAGCGATCGCATTGATTCCCAGTTTCCTTCATATCGACCTGTTGTTGGATCGAAATCACTGACACCATCTGCGTTGCGATCAATCGGAGAGTCGGTACCAAAGTCGGCACTACCGTAAAGCACTTGAAATTGAGAGTGATCAAAGTTGGCTGTCGCGTCTTCGGCTACAAACGCATATTGACCGGCAGACGCTCCAACAAGACTTGCATCAATAAGTTTTGATACCGTGTTATCGAACTTAAAGCAAGCCTGGAAGTCATCCAGTCGTTCACTACCGGAATTCGAAAATGTTTCCATGTGCGCGTAACGCGTGGTTGCTTCAACTGAGGTTGCACCAATGTGTGCAATATCGACCAGGGGCTCCAACGCATAGTTACCGCTATCATCCACGGTAGAAACCAACCGATGGTTATAACCACCGCCGCTGGATAACTGCAAAGTTAATGGACCGGTGCAGTTGTTACTCGCTGAACCATCGCTCATGGCTTCACCGTTGTAACCGGGCTCTACAGATGATGCGTAATTAGAAATGCCAGTGTTACTTGCAGGGTCAAAATCAGCCAGACAAGTACTTAGATTTACTGCACCACCGTTACCACCTAAATCACCATCAGAGGCTTCAATTGCAGAAAACGGTACAAAAAAACCGATTTGGTATGCAGCAACAAAAAACGGGCCGGTCAGCAATGAATTTCCAGTCGCTGTTTCTGTCGGGTAGCGAATACCCTGACTGTCAATACCCGTTAGCGTGAACTTATAACCATCACGATCATCACCGGAAAAGGTACACGTTCCCGAATCTACTACCTTCGCCGCAAGAGGCTCCGAGCTTGCCAGCTGCTCATTACCGTAAACCGTGCCCGGCCAGCGACCAGGGTTCGGTTCACAACTCATCATTTTATACGGTAGATCGTATTCAGTTACGCCGTCTTTATTGGTCGCGTTAATAGTCGCATTGAACGTAACCATGTTATCCAATGCCTCAACGCCTTTACCTCTGCGCAAGCCATCAGCGGCAATATGCGCGTTCAAATAAACCATGTAACCCGGTTCAGGTCCGGCACCTTCACCCAGATCTTCAACAACTCGTGCACCTTGATACATGTCTTTTCGGTCTGCCATTAGATCAAAAGCAGGAGCTGCAGAAATCTCATAAACTGTACTGTCAACATAAGTCTGGTTGGAAACGATTTTGGTACCGGCAGCATCAAGCGCATACGAAAATTGAGTTGATGTAAACGTGGACGCGTTTTCACTGTTTGCACTTGGACGAACAGGAATGGAAAACGATTTCTGTGCACCCTCTTCCATTGGGCCCAGATTACACAACAAGGTTTGCGATCCATCGGTGTTAATCGTTAACGAAGATTGCGGATTGTCACCTCCAGGGCCAGCAGGAAACGGAAGACAAACTGTTGGAATACGATCAAAACGAACGGTCGCATTAGCACTTGCACTAAGCGTTTGTTCAAAAATAACGGCGGTGAATTCGTCTTCACCCGGAGAAAAATTTTCGGTGGTTATCGACCATGCAAATTGCATCAAATCACCGGTGCGAACACGAGCGTCTTCACTACCACAATCATCACCCGGCTCGTGGCATTTACCACTGGTGTTGAACGGTTCCGTTCCGCTTATGACACCTTGAGCGAAAGGTTGTAATTCAAGACTTCCAGCAAAGCCAACATTGCCAAAACATTGTGCGATTAAACAAGCAACAAAAAAGAATCGGGAAATAACTCGGGAACAGACTGACTTATCCGCTCGATTGTCAAGACGATTAAACACGAACCGCTTTCTCCTTACCGGTAATCTTTTCCATTCGACATCCACGAAACGTGGCACGACCCGCGACAGGCTTCTTTGCGCATTCGTGGGGCACTAATCGGTTGGTTCGGCGGGCGCCAAACAGGAAAAAGACACAGAAAAGGTGGCAGATTTCTGGCACGCTCGAACGGAAGAAAAAGGTGCGAGAAACGTGCCTGAAGGTACCAGTTAGATGGCCGGTTTAGCGGGTGAATCCGGCTTCCGTGCCGAATTCGAGGTAATACTGCCGCTGTCGGTCGCCTGGATAGTACGGAGAGCCTGCTGAGGGCGGATATTCAGACCCAATATGGCCCGAAATAGCCGCGTTGCCTGATCACGGCCTTGATTGACGCTCGCCGTTTATGCACGAAAGTGCAGCAGCCGATCAGTGACTTTGTGAAATGCGGAAATGCCGAAACCACTGCAACGCAATAATGCTGAGCGCATTGCAGATTGTTCCTTGTTCAAGCATTTTAATGGCTTCGTCCGAATCAACGATGTGTAGAAGGATATCTTCACCTTCTTCATCCAACCCGTATACACCTCCGGCTTCAGACAAATCGGCTTCAGCGTAATAAACATACACTTCTTCTGTACTGGCGCCCGGACTGGCAAGGTAATGCACAGCTTCTGTTAAATTCGTTATACGAATACCCGCCTCCTCGTAGGCTTCACGTACAGCAACCTCTTGTGGCTGCTCTCCAGGCTCTATCATGCCGGCAATTATCTCAATTAACCATGGATGCTCTGCCCTGTTTCTGGCACCTATTCTGAATTGTTCAACCAATGCTATCTTGTCAAGTTTCGGGTCATGCGCAAGCACTCCAACGACATTGCCACGAATAAACTGTTCACGATCAATCAGTTCAGATTGACCACCGTTGAATAGGGCGTGTTTAAAAAACAACTTCTCCAGCTTATAAAATCCGCTATAGACAATGTCGGAGCTTTCTATTTTCCAATCGCGGCTTGCTTTTAAAGCAGTTTCTGATTTTTTCATTTTGTATTTAACCTTTTAGAAAATAGCTTCAGTTGTCTTTGTTGATTCAGCACTGTTTTCATCCGACTGGTTCATTTCTGTCGATAATTACGCAGCCCCAAACCGTTGAGCCAATAGTGCTTCAATCGATTCAACATCTTCGGGATGGTCCACACCTGCAGCTGCCTCGTTTGCGAGATCAACATGTATGCGACCGCCGTTATATAAAACGCGTAATTGTTCAAGTTGTTCCTGCTCTTCTATATAGGCAACCGGCAAAGTGGAGAATTTTTTAAGAAAGTGACAGCGATAAGCGTACAAGCCAACGTGAATAAATGACTCGGGATAGTCGCTGCCGCTCTTCATATCGCGCCTGGCCGGGATGGATGCCCGGCTAAAGTAAAGCGCCATTCCGCGACTGTCACGCACCACTTTCACACGATGCGTGTTCTGATATTCCTCGATATCATTTACCGGAATACAAAATGTAGCCATATCAGCATCAGCAAAGGTACTCAGATTGTTAGCCAGTGTGTTCAGCATATCCGCCGAGGTAGCCGGCTCATCTCCTTGCAGGCCAACAATAATACAATCGTCTTGCCAATCCAGCCGTTTCGCCACTTCAGCAATTCTGTCAGTACCGCTCACATGCGCCTCATCGGTCATTTCTACTTGCACACCGGCTTGCACACACAAATCTGCTATTCGCTGATCATCTGTGGCGACAACAATAACCTTTGCTGACGATTCTCGAGCACGATCAACCACATGCAACAGCATGGGCTTACCATTCAATGGATGAAGCGGCTTTCCCGGAAATCGACTTGATCCAAATCGACTGGGTATAACAATATTGAAATCAGGTTGAGACATTCTACGGTTCCAGATCGCTCATGAATTCAGTGTTGTCAGGACACGATCAAACGCTGACTCAAGCGCTTCGTCGAGTACTGCGCTGACTGACACTTCGTATAGATTACTCATATCGACATCAAGCTCACGCACCTTCACCGCGTCTTTAGATGTCATTAATACAGGTAAATTATCATTGAAATCCACATCTTCAGGGAGGAATTTATGATGATCGGGCTTAGCATGCTTAATGAGTTCAACGCTCTGCCGTGTTAACGATTCAAAAAATCGTTGCGGATTGCCGACACCTGCGACAGCATGCGCTCTGCTGTTTTTAAATGATTCAAGTTTTTTCACTTGATTCGTTTTCAGATTAATCAGCGAATCAATGGCTAAGTGAAAACTGCCTGCTCTTAACAAGGTTTCGCGCAAAACCGGCAGACTTTCCAAACGCTTGAGTCGGTCTGTTTCAGCGTCATCGGGTCGCTGTTGCATGGCTATAATCTCAACCGCATTTAGTCTCGCAGGCGGTTCGCGTAAAGGACCCGCCGGCAATAGCCAGCCATTTCCCAAAAGTCGCTGACCATCCACGACCGCTATTTCCATATCGCGCTTCATGGCGTAGTGTTGCAGGCCATCGTCACTAACAATCACATCAACATTGGCCTCGTTAACAAGATAATCAACCGCTGCTGCGCGGGCGATACAAATACAAACAGGAACACCTGTATCGCGAGACAGCATCAATGGTTCATCGCCAGCCCACTCAACTTGCGAATCCGCGTTGATTAACCGCGGTTCTTTTGCGGGCACAGCCCCGTAACCTCTACTGACAATGCCAGGTTTGTATCCGGCGTTTTCCAGTTTTTTGACAAGCATGCTAACGATAGGTGTTTTACCGGTGCCTCCCACGCTAATATTTCCAACGACAATAACGGGCACCCCGGACGAGCTGGACTTTAGAATCCCGCTCTTGTAGAGCGAGCGACGGACGAAAACAAGTACGCCATAGAGCACCGTCACGGGATATAACGCAACAGCGGCCCATCCGCGCGTGAACCAAACCTTGTTCAAGGCTTATCTGCGTGAAGTTGTTGCAGCCGGCGATAATGGGTATCGCCAGCAAGTAAATCCAGGTGGGTCCCGGTTTCCACGACAACGCCTTTATCCATCACAACTATTTTGTCAGCGCGCTCTATTGTCGATAAACGATGTGCGACAACCAGTGTCGTACGCGTTTTCATCAGTGCGTCCAGCCCTTCTTGTACTTTTCGTTCAGACTCAGTATCCAGAGCCGAAGTGGCTTCATCGAGAATTAAAATCGGAGCATCTTTCAGGATTGCACGAGCGATCGCAACCCGTTGTCGCTGACCACCAGAAAGCATGACACCGTTTTCTCCAACCATGGTGTCGTACTGATCGGGAAATTGCATAATGAAATCATGCGCATGGGCGTTTTTGCAAGCCTCGTGCAGGACACTGGTTTCAACCTGACTCGAACTTCCGTACGCGATATTACTGGCAATTGTATCGTTGAATAACATGACATCCTGACTGACATAAGCAATATTGCCTCGCAGACTGGCCAGCGAATATTCGGTTATGGGAATGTCGTTAATCAGCACACTGCCCCCGCTCATGTCATACAACCTGGGCAGTAAATTAACCAGCGATGTTTTACCGCTACCCGATTCACCAACAAAGGCAACTGTTTGTCCGGCGGTTATAGATACGTTCACATCGTTTAATACACTGGGCTTATCTTTGACGTATCTAAGGTGCACATTGCGGTATTCGATGGTTTGCAACGGTGTTTGTACCTCTTGGGTACCGTTGTCCTGCTCCGACTCCAAGTCGAGTGTGGCAAATAAGGTTTCGCCTGCAGCAATGCCGTTTTGAATCTGATTATTTAACGAGGTGAGTCTGCGAAGGGGTTGAAACAACAACAACATCGCGGTAACAAAAGACATGAACTGCCCTACCGATAACTGCTCTGTTAGTCCGCCACTGGATGCAACATAGACGATTATGGCCAATGCAATTGCCACGAGCATTTGAATAACGGGAACATTCAAAGCACGAATGACTGTTTCGCGCATATTGAATTCTCGATTTCGCTCATTCACCACATCGAACTGGTATTCCTCGGTTGCCTGACCACCAAATATTTTAATCACCCGACTACCGTCAACCGCCTCCTGTATCACATGGCTGACTTCACCCATGGAATCCTGAATATCGCGACTGACTGCTCGAAACTGTCTACTAACCCGGTCGACAATAATGCCAATGATCGGACCAATGATTAAAAAACACAGTGACAACTTCCAGCTCTGATAAAACATCAATGCCAGCAGACCGATTGCGGTAAGCGAATCGCGCACCATTATGGTTAGCGTTGTACTGGCTGCCTGAGCAACTCGCTGTGAATTAAACGTTATTCGGGAGATCAGTTCACCCGATGAAGCGTTGTCGTAAAACTGGGTTGGTAACGTCAAGTATTTTGCAAACACTTCCTTGCGCAGTTGCTTGATGACACTCCAGCCAATCCAGGCCATAAAGTAAGTTGACGCGAATCCGGCAACCCCTCTTATGATAAAGATCAGAATAATCACAATGGGAACAAGCACGATTGCCTGCCGATCCTTTTCGACAAAGCTTCCATCGAGCAGCGGCTTCATCAGGGCTGCAAATCCGGACTCGGTTATGGCATAACCAATCATGCCAAGAATGGCGTAAGCAAACTGCAACTTGTAGGGCTTTACATACGACAGCAGACGACGGTAAGTAACAGATGCTTTCGGTGGGATGGATTTTTCTTCAGCCATGAAAGCCCGACTGGTTAAGCCTGTGCAATTTAGTCCGACCGGATGTCTGGTCGGTTATCACATTATTTGGGTGCTTGCGATGTAGCGATGGACATCCGAAGCATACCCAGCTGTCCGGCTGCATCCATTGCCATGACAACCGCCTGATGTGGAGTTTGTGCATCTGCCCGTATGGTGAGTGGTATATCGCGGTTGCCATCAATCAGTTTGAAAAGCGCCGCTTGCAAGGATTCTGCATCCGATTTTACCAGCTCCTGATCGTTGACGTAAAACCGACCGGCCGCATTGATAACCACTTCAATGTTGTCTGTGGGGGCATCTGATGAAGATTCACTAGCCTTTGGCAGTTGCAGTGAAATCTGAGACTCTTTCTGAAAGGTCGTGGAAACCATGAAGAAAATCAGCAACAAAAACACCACATCGATCAGTGGTGTCAGGTTGAGCTCAAGCTCCTCACGCGATTGGCGCTTAAATTTCACGATGCAACGCGAGCTTTTGACTGACGTTTTTGCAATACATCAACCAGCTTTAAAGATTCTTTTTCCATATCGACCACCAGCCCATCGACACGGCCACGGAAGTAGCGATAGAACATCAATGAGGGTATGGCGACCATCAAACCACCAGCAGTGGTGATAAGAGCCTGCGAAATACCACCGGCAAGCTGAGCTGGATTGCCGACACCGACTGTCATGATGTTGGTGAAAACCTTGATCATGCCAACAACCGTTCCCAATAAGCCCAGCAAAGGAGTCACGGCGGCAATGGTTCCCAGTGCGTTGAGGTATCGCTCCAGTTCATGAGCAACATGCCCTCCGACTTCCTCAATAGACGCCTTCATGGAATCACGTTCCTGAGTGCGTGTAAGCAGACCAGCGGCGAGTACCCTGCCCAGCGGAGATTGTTGCTGAATCTCGCGCACCTTCTCATCGGTCAGCTGCTTCGAGCTGGCCATGCGCCATACATCGGCCACCAGATTAGACGGGACGATTCTTTCCTGACGCAAATGCCAGAAACGTTCGCCAATAATGGCAAGCGCGACAATGGAACACACGATAATCGGCAGCATCAGAAGGCCGCCTGCACTGACTATTTCCCACACGTTATTTGCCCTTGTTCTAGACCCGCCTGTTCTCGCAAGCGCTTTTATCACTATATTTTATAGCGCATTTGCGACCAAGCGTGCACAATTTCCCCGTCACTCGCCAAATAACAAAAGAATCGAATAAGAACATTGCAAACAGATCAGAAAATGCCATTATTCTGGCACTATTTTGTGCAACGACAGGTCCGGTCTAAGTTTGAATAATCTTTTGTCAGGCGTTAGCGTCTGTATCGTCGCCTATTGTGCCAGAACCATTCAACCGGCGAACTCAATCCCTGCTTGTTGAATTGCAAATTCAGCGCGCCATGCTCACCAGTGTTGAACAGTTTTGAACCACTTTCCCGATATCGTTGAATGACTTCCGGGTGCGGAAAGCCGAATTTATTATGTTCACCTGCCGCAAAGATAACCACATCCGATGGCAGCGTGGACACAAATGCGTCACTCGACGATGATCGACTACCGTGATGCGGTGCAATCAAAACGCTCACCGGCAGACGCTCGCCCAGGCGATCAATCAACAATCGCTCCGATTGCGTTTCAATATCCCCGGCTATCACAATACGCGAGCGACCGTAATGCACCAGCAACACACACGACAAATTGTTGTCTGAACCCAGATCATCTTCTGCCGGATGAATAAAACTGAACGTTACGTCATCGAACACAAATGATTTTCCGGCAACGCAGGCGTCAGCATGCAGGTGATCTATGTGTGCCTGATCACTGGCAAAGAGCTGAACATTCGGATAGTGGGTCAGCAGTGCATCAACACCACCGGCGTGATCATCGTCCCCGTGAGAAATAACAGCAACGTCGATAGATGAGCGCCCCTGCGAGATCAGAAATGGTCTGACTACCCGATCAAACATAGTGACCTTGTTTGAGAGTTTTTTGCCAGTATCGAACAGTACAGTATGGTTCTCGGTCATTAATACCGCTGACAGACCCTGACCAACGTCCAGTACATGCATCTGCAAACCACGCACGGGTTTTCCATACACATTCAGCACTATCACCGGCGCAATCAGTGGAACTGCTAACCACCTTAATTTCAGAGCGCGCGGTGAAAACAACACCAACAGACCAAGCAGCGTACACGCAAGTATCAGTGGACCAGGCACAAACAAAGGCAGGCTTGATGCTGGCAATAGCAGTAACCAATCCAGCATGGCCAATAGTAATGCCAGAACCCACTGATTAAGCATTAACAACGCGTTTGCGCCATAAGACCATACCGGTAAAAGCAATACTGTTATAAACGACAAAGGTACAACAAGAAACCCAACCACCGGAACTGCAAAGGCATTGGCGATGGGTGCTATGAGTGAGCCTTGCTGAAAAAACCACGCGGTTGCGGGCAGCAACACCACACCCAGCTTAAGATGCAATAACAACGCACTGGTTTTTCTGCCGGAACAAGATAACCAGCCCTTATACAGATAGAAAATGGCAGCTACCGTTCCAAATGACAACCAGAAACCAACAGACAAAACGCTGAGCGGCTCTACAACCAACACCAGCAGCAACGCTACCAGTAAAGCTGAACCCGGCGGCCAGAATCGTCGCAATACGATCGTTACAACCAATACACCGAGCATGATTAACGCACGTTGAGTTGGCAGAGAAAATCCAGCCAGCGCAGCATAGAAACCGGCGCCGAGAAAGCTTACGCACCATGAAAAAACCGGCCTGGTTATGCGTATCCTTGTGTTTTCCGTTGCCATAGAATAACGGAGACGCCAGAGCCAGCCGGCTGAAAATAAAAACCAGCCACTGATCAATCCGATGTGAAGCCCGGATATAGCCAGCAGATGTGCGGTACCGGAATGACGTAGCGTTTGCCACTGATCGACGCTTATGCCGCTGGTAATACCAACAGTCAGACCTTGTACCAGCGACACCTGTTCGCCGGCAGACGGCAATTTCGCCAAACGATTTGCAATGCTTTCTCGCATGGAATGAATCGAAGCAGTTGTTTGATTCAATTGTTCCGGTGGGGGCGAATCTCTTACATAGCCTGTGGCGTGAATTCGATGTTGAAACAACCATCGCTCGTAGTTGAACCCACCCGGATTACCCAAAGACGATGCTGGCTTGAGTCTCACGTTAAACCGCCATCGATCTCCTGCAGAAACGGCATGACGAGCACCTGAGTACCAACTCAAACGTAGTCGCACAGGCAGCAACCCAGACGTTGTGTTATCGGTTGCCCGTTCGTATTGATCGACACGAAAAAGAAAGCGAGTCAGTCGATCATCGTGCGCCGGAACACTCACAACGGTACCGGTAACAGTGAGATCGAGCTTCCCGGCCTCAGCAGGGAGCTGGTGTCTTATTTCTTGAAACAAGGACACAAAACCGACTAAACCGCCCACGCCCATTCCAGCCAGAAGCATGCGCCATGGTCGAGGCAAAAGGCGTAAAAACAGACTGCTCAACAGCGATAACAGCATGATTGAGATACCAGCCGCGTTCCAGAGCCATAACGTCGCCACCAACGCTATGCAAAAACCAACTGTAAAACTGCGCACAACAACTATCGTTTAACTAGGCATTTTTCGTCGATATCCCTAAAACTCGCGGGCTTTCCGACGTTACTTGTGTCAACCAACGAAAAAACCGGAAAAATCGACCTCTCATGCCTCGCGAATGGCTCAAGGACAAACTGCCAACTCATGAACAATTGCATGAGCATCTGGGCATGGATTTCAGCGAAGAGAGTGAGCCGTCGAGAGCGTTGCTGTGGCTGAGAGAAAAGCTGGCCGACCCTATGCTCTGGCATTTGAACCGTCGATCGGTTGCCGGGGCGGTTGCGTTGGGATTGTTTATCGGCTGGTTGCCAGTGCCGATGCAAATGTTGATAGCGGCATTGCTTGCCACCGTGCTGCGCGTCCATGTGCCAGTCTCCGTTGTGCTCGTGTGGTTCAGTAATCCAATTACTTTCCCTGCCCTACTCTATGCTGCATGGTATGTCGGGTCAATACTGCTGGGCACAAACATGATTGAATCACCACTGTCGATGAACGTGTCGGAGCTGTTGCGCGCCGCAGCCAACGCTTGGCCGGTCATACTGTTCGGCAGCGTCTTTTGCGCAACATTATTTGGGGTTATTGGTTTTTTCGCGACAAACGCCTTGTGGCGTTTTGTGGCTTTGCGGCGGTGGCGCAATCGGATGGAGCGTTCAGCAATTGAAGCGGATTTCTAACTTACAAACCTTCAGACAAAGTCCCGTGGGTGAGCTTTAGCACGGTATCCATACGCTGCGCCAAACGAGTATCGTGAGTCACGATAAGAAAGCTGGTGTCGGCCTCCTGATTTAATTCAAGCATGAGCTCATAAACCTTGTCGGCCGTTCCTTCGTCGAGATTACCTGTGGGCTCGTCGGCCAGCACAACATGAGGGTCTGTCACCAGAGCTCGGGCAATAGCTGCACGCTGGCGTTCACCTCCAGAAAGCTCCGATGGTTTGTGTCGTAAACGCGACCCCAGCCCAACTCTATCGAGCAGGGAGGACGCTTTTTCATTGGCGTGCTTTACCGATTCGTTTCGAATCATCAGCGGCATACTCACGTTTTCAAGCGCTGAGAATTCTGGCAGCAAATGGTGGAATTGATAAACAAACCCAAGGTACTTGTTACGCGCAAGACCACGTGCTTTCTGACTTAATTTAGCCAGGTTCTGATCAGCCAGCGTGACCGTGCCACTACTTGGTTTATCCAGCCCGCCGAGCAGATGCAACAAGGTGCTTTTTCCACTGCCCGAGGAGCCAACAATGCCGATACGATCACCGCGGTTAATAGTCAAAGACAATGACTTCAGTACATCAACACTGAGATCACCCTGGGAATAACGCTTGGTGATATCACTGGCGACCAGCACCGGCGCAGCATGAGTTGGTGCGGCCAAATCGCTTGTTGAATCCAGAGTGGTGTTCGTGTTCATGACAAATTACTCATATGCCAGTGCCGATGCCGGATCGGTTCTGGATGCACGCCAGGCCGGGTACAACGTTGCCAGCAAAGACAACATGAATGACATCAGCGCAATACGCCCCACGTTTGGCCATTGCAAGTCTGACGGCATTTTATCAATGTAATAGACCTCAGGATTCAAGACCGGTCCGGTAAAGCGTTCGATAAATGGCACAACCACATCGATGTTGGACGCAAGCAATACACCACCGATAACACCAACAACCGTACCCACTACCCCGATCAACACGCCTTGTACAAGAAAAATACTCATAATGCTGCCGGGGGATGCGCCCTGTGTGCGCAGTATGGCAATGTCAGCTTGCTTATCCTGCACCATCATGACAAGCGTAGATACAATATTGAAAGCAGCGACCGCAACGATCATCGACAGGATGATGAACATCATGGTCTTTTCCATTTTTACCGCAAGAAAATAGTTGGCGTTCTGTTGCGTCCAGTCGCTCACATAGTAATTAAATCCAACGGCACTTTTTATTTCGCGAGCAACGGCCGGTGCTCTGCCGGTGTCTTGCAATTTCAATCTGACACCCGAGTAGCCATCACCCATTTTTAACAGCTTGGCTGAGTCTTGCGCATGCATAATGGCAAGATTCCGGTCGAACTGAAACATGCCAAACCGAAACAGACCGGTGACTTTAAATCGTTTGATGCGTGGAACAAACCCTACCGGGGTAACACTGGCTTCGGGTGTAATGACCATGATTTTGTCACCAACAAGCGCACCCAGATAAGCAGCAAGGTCTGCACCCAGAATGATCCCATATTCGCCGGGTTTCAACGAAGCGCTGAGGGATTCGGTGTATTCAAGCTTATCGGCAACTTCCGATACCGCGCTCTCCTGATCAGGCTCTATACCTCGAATAAGCGCACCGGTTGAGCGACCATCCGCCACCAGCATGACCTGACCTTCAACATACGGAGCAGCCCCAAGTACCTCTGGGTGTTCAGTGGCCTTGTCGACAATGGACTGCCAATCGGTCATCGGCTCACCGAAGGCCGTTACCGTTGCATGCGACGACGCGCCTACAATGCGCTGACGCATTTCTTTTTCAAACCCGCTCATCACTGATGTAACGGTGATCAGCGCCGTTACCCCAAGCGCGATACCGACAATCGATATCAACGAAATGAACGAGATAAAGTGATTGCGTCGCTTAGCCCGTGTGTAGCGCAGTCCGACAAAAAATTGATACGGTTGAAACATGTAATCCAGTTGAGTACTAACCAGTAACGTAGACAGCGCCTGAGCGAAACGTTCGCCGCTGTTTCGCGACGATCGAGATTGTCACATTGGAGGGTTTCGCCGGTTTGGTTATCAGTATAGGAAATATGTGACAAATGAGCTGAAACTATTCATAAATAGTGCCTGAAGCCCACCACCAAAGCATTCTTTCTGAGTAGTATAGGCTACTTTAGATCCCTGATTGTCCGGTATGTCTACGAATCCGCCACTGCGTATTGCCCTTCTCGTCAACAGCACGACCCTGCCTGCCTGGCAATACCGAATGTTGCAGAAAGTTCAGAAAAGTGGCGATGGCGATATCGTACTGGCCGTGGTTCGAGGCAAGGCAGATCAAAACGCCACCGCCCCGGAAAAAAGCTCGCTCGCTCTGTCTCTGTTTTATCGGTACACCCGTTGGGATCAGAAGAAATTCAGCGAGTCTCCCGATCCGTTTGAACAATTTAAACTGACCGACCTCAATGGCGAAATTCCTGAGATCACCGCCACCCCGGAAACCACGCGCTGGAGTGACACTTTGCGTCAGGAAGATGTTGATACAATGAAAAAACACAACATCGATGTCATTATCCGGCTGGGTTGGCGGATCCTGAAAGGCGACGTGTTGAACGTTCCGCGCTATGGCGTTTGGTCTTATCATCATGGGGACAATCAGGTAAACCGAGGTGGCCCGCCTGGAGTATGGGAACATTACTATCGTCAGGTTTGCTCCGGTGTCACTTTGCAAGTACTCAGCGAAAAACTCGATGACGGACTGGTGCTTGATCGATCTTATACCTCCACCGACCGATCATCGGTGACCAAAACCCGCAACAAACTCTACTGGCGTTCGGTGGATATGTTGCCGCGTAAATTATCCGAACTTCGACAAAACGGGCATTCCACTTTTGTAGAGCGCGCTCGGGCCAACGAACCGGACATCAGTTTCTATTCTCAGCCGCTGCTCACTGAAAGAAAAATGAGCACACTGCAAGTGTTGCAATTTATTGGGCGAAATATTTTTGATTACGTAAAGCACGCAATTTATCAAAGGCGCTTTGAAGAGAAATGGGTGCTGTATTACAAAATCAGCGATGAAATATCAACATCGCTGTGGCAATTCAAGCTACTTGAATCACCAAACGATCGATATTGGGCCGACCCACATATCATCAAGCGCGACGGCACCTACTATATTTTCGTTGAAGAATTCATGTATGACACCATGCGAGGTCGCATTGCTGTTATACCGGTTAAAGAAGATGGAACCGTTGGTGAAGCAAAAACAGTGTTGGCTCCTGACTATCATTTGTCTTACCCGTTTATGTTTGAGCACGACGGTGACACCTACATGATTCCCGAATCGGGTGAGAACCGCTCAGTCGATCTTTACAAATGCACACAGTTTCCCGATCAATGGGAACACGTAAAAACACTGTTGAAAGATTCGCATGCGGTCGACACCACCCTGTACGAATCCGATGGCCAATGGTGGATGTTTACCAATCTTCGTGATACCGACGGTGGTAACACTCACGATGAGCTACATCTGTTTTCAGCACCACATTTTCTGACTGACGAATGGACTCCTCATCCACAAAAAGTGATCGCATCAGATGTAAGGTGTGCCAGACCTGCCGGCGCGCTGTTTACCAAAAACGATAAGCTTTATCGGCCAGCACAAGACTGCAGCGTGGACTACGGCTACGGTTTGCAATTGCAGGAAGTTACTGAACTAAACAACGAGCAATACAGCGAAGTGCCCGTTAGTCGAATCACACCCGATTGGAACACACGCATCAAGGGTGTTCACACCTTTAACTATGTAAATGGCATGACGATCGTTGACGCGAAAACGTTCATCAGGAAAAGCGCTGTTGTAAAAAATGGATAACGCTGCCACTTTTCACGAATCGCGCTTGTGCAGAGCGCTTGTGCAGAGCGCTTGTGCAGAGCGCTTGCGCAGAGCGCTTGCGCAGAGCGTTTACGCGGAGCGTAGCTAGCCATTACTCTTGAAATAATCTGCCTACATCCATGCCACCATCTAACCTAACGCGCGCACTGCTGCCGCTGGCAAAACCAGCACAAAAGCGGTGGGGCCGTCTGTACGGTTCTTCGGAATCACTGGCTATTGCCGAATTTGCGCAACAGTCAAACTCACTCGTGGTCGTGGTAGCAGCCAACACACCTGATTTATTGCATCTGGAGGCTGAACTGGGGTTTTACAGCGATTCCGAAACACCAATGCAAACGTTTAGTGACTGGGAAACACTAACGTACGATCGCGTGTCTCCGCATCAGGATATTATTTCTCAGCGTATTCGCACGCTCTATGCTCTGCCTACCCAGCGCAGCGGTATTTTACTGATCACGGCATCGGCCTTGATGCAACGTTTGCCACCTCGAAACTTTCTTGAACAACACGCGTTGATCATAAACGCCGGTGATCAATTGCAGATTGATCAGTTTCGAGAAAGACTGGTTGATGCCGGTTATCGCAATGTATCGCAGGTGGAAGAGCGCGGCGAATTTGCAGTACGGGGTTCAATCCTCGACCTGTTTCCAATGAGCAGCGAATCACCATTTCGCGTTGAGTTCTTCGATGAAGAAATCGACACCATTCGAACCTTCGACCCGGATACTCAGCGCGGCCTCGACAAGGCTGAGCGCATTGAACTGCTGCCAGCACACGAGTTTCCACTTAATGAAGATGGCATTGGTCTGTTTCGCCGACAGTTCCGCAATACGTTCGAAGCGGAAAGCAAAAACAGCCCGTTATATGAAGCGGTCTCAGAAGGTCGTGCACCGTCAGGTATTGAGTACTACCTGCCATTATTTTTTGAACAAATGGCGGATATTTTTGATTACCTGCCGGGCGACGCAACGTTCATACACGTAGACAGTGCCGAAGATGGCATGCAAACCTTCTGGGATACCACTGGGGAACGGTATGAACAACGGCGTCACGATGTTGAGCGCCCTATTCTGCCACCGGAACACCTGTTTATCGAACCCGGTGAAATGAAGAAAAGATTAAAATCGTTCCATTGCATTTCCACTCAACGTTTTGAAATTGAAAACACGGCAAGAAGCGGTCTGAATTACCCAACCAAAGTTCCGGACATCTACCCAGTTGATGCCAGAGCCGAGCGCCCCATGGGGCCGCTGCAGGATTTTATCGACGGCTTTAAAGGCAGAGTGCTGTTCGTGGCTGAATCGCACGGAAGGCGTGAAGCCTTGCTTGATCAGTTAGTGGGTAACCGGCTCACACCGGAAACGGTTGATAGCTGGACGACATTTCTTGGCAGCGAACGCGACTTGTGTCTGACTACTGCACCGCTTGATCGCGGTGTGTTACTGCCCGATGCACGCGTAGCGATTATCACCGAGTCCCAGCTGGGAGCAACTCGGGTTAAGCGACGCGAGCGACGTCGACCCACTCGCGACTCTGATGCCATTATTGCGAACCTCACTGATTTATCCTTTGGTGCACCGGTCGTGCACCTGGACCACGGTGTTGGTCGTTACCAGGGATTAACCAGTCTGGATGTTGGTGGTATCGAAAACGAGTACGTCACCATTCACTATAGCGGTGACGACAAACTGTACGTGCCAGTATCTTCGTTACATCTCATCTCGCGCTACACCGGGGCCAGTGAAGACACTGCACCGCTGCACAAACTGGGTAGCGATACCTGGCAGAAAGCAAAACGAAAAGCTGCAGAAAAGGCCTATGATGTTGCAGCCGAATTACTGGAAATTCATGCCAGACGTGCTGCGCGAAAAGGCTTTGCCTTCCCGGCAAGCTCCGAAAACTATGCAAACTTTGCACAGGCTTTTCCGTTTGAAGAAACACCCGATCAGGCCAGCGCAATAGATAGCGTTGTTGCCGATTTACGTTCAACACAACCAACCGATCGTGTTGTTTGTGGTGATGTCGGTTTTGGAAAAACTGAAGTAGCTATGCGAGCTGCCTTTGTTGCCGTTGATGCCGGCAAACAAGTTGCTGTGCTGGTGCCGACCACTCTGCTGGCCCGACAACACCATCAGAATTTTCTGGACAGGTTTGCCGACTGGCCTATTCAAATTGAGTCTTTGTCGCGGTTTGTTAAAGCCAAGGATCAAAAGGCTATACTCGATAAACTGGCTAGCGGTGGTATCGACATTGTCATCGGTACACACAAACTCATTCAGAAAGATGTGCGGTATAAAAATCTGGGTCTGGTCATTATCGATGAGGAGCATCGGTTTGGAGTTCGCCACAAGGAACACATGAAAGCCCTTCGTGCCGAAATCGACATCGTCACTCTCACCGCAACACCAATTCCCCGAACGCTGAATATGGGCTTGGCCGGCATGCGCGACCTTTCCATCATCGCCACCCCTCCGCAACATCGGCATGCCATTAAAACTTTCGTTGGCGAATGGTCCGATGTGCAGATTCGCGAAGCCTGCGAACGCGAACTGAATCGAGGTGGACAGGTGTATTTTCTGCACAACGAAGTAGCCACCATTGAACGCATTACCCGCACGCTCGAAGAAATTGTACCCGGTGCAAAAGTGCAATACGCGCACGGACAAATGCGTGAATCTGAACTGGAAACAGTCATGGTGGATTTTTATCACCAGCGATTCAATATTCTGGTGAGTACAACCATCATTGAAAGTGGTATCGATATTCCCAGTGCCAACACAATTATAATTAATCGCGCTGACAAACTCGGTTTGGCACAATTGCATCAGCTTCGCGGACGCGTTGGTCGCTCCCATCATCGTGCTTACGCATACATGATTACACCGCCTAAAGGTGTCATGTCTTCCGATGCTGAAAAACGGCTCACAGCCATTGAGTCTCTGGAAGATCTCGGCGTTGGATTCACGCTTGCTACTCACGATCTGGAAATTCGAGGCGCAGGTGAGTTACTGGGTGAAGGACAAAGCGGACAAATTCAAGAGATCGGGTTTACGCTATACACCGAGTTACTCGAACGCGCGGTCAAGGCATTAAAATCGGGTCAACTGCCCGACTACGATGCACCACTGGCTCAAGGAACCGAAGTTGATCTGGGTGTACCCGCCCTTCTACCGCAAGACTACGTACCCGACGTACACCATCGACTCATACTTTACAAAAGGATTGCAGCGGCCAAATCCGAAGCCGAACTACGAGAGCTGAAGATCGAACTGATCGATCGCTTTGGTTTGTTACCCGAACAAACCAGCAATCTGTTCGAGGTGATGAAAATCAAGCAGCGATGTAGCGATATGGGTATTGAGCGGCTGGAAATGAATTCGCACGGCGGGCGTGTGCAATTTAACAAAGAACCGAATATCGACTCGATGCAGCTTATTGAATTAATTCAGAAGAATGCCGCAGTGTATCGATTCGATGGCCAGCAGATGCTACGGGTCAGTAAAGAGTTCGATGATGTTAGCCAAACCAGCGAATTTCTTGACACATTGCTTGACAAACTGAGTGTAAAAAAAGCCGCCGTCGTGTCCTGATCGGTGTTCAGGCGCGCGGAACGCAGCGCGCCGAGGCCATTGCACGTATACTGTTTACAGCATACGAAGCAGCAATATCAGGGTGAAGCATGCCATCAAGTTCCGGATCAGATCATCGTCAGCATCGCGCTACAACTAGCCACGCTATACGCCGCAGTTCGCTACGCCACATCAGCAGCCAGATTAGCTGCCGATTTCGTTTCGCGATTGCGCTAAGCATTCTCGTTCTCGGTTTTCTGGTCAGCTCCTCAAACGTACAAGCGCAAGAACGAAACTACCTGATCGAAGTCATTGTGCTCGAGAACCTGGATGAAGCAAAAAAAGCCGCATCCGGGCCATTGTATTTTCCGCGTATTAATTCAGCTATCGGACTGACAGGCGACAAGGCTGCTTCACTTGGGTTTGCGTTACTCGATGATGCTCTTGCGCTTGATGAAGCTGCCCAGAAAATTCGTGCCAGTGGCAGTTATCGTTTGCTAAAGCATTTCGCGTGGCGTCAGCCCGGTCTGGATAACAAGAATGCGCAAGCGGTGCGCATTAATATTGGCAAGACCTTACCCATTTATTTGCCAGATGACTTGAAACCCTATAACAAGTTCATCCCTGCATCAGCACAACCCCAGCCATCACGAACCCGAAAAATCACCACGACCACAATCAGCGGCACCTTAAAAGTTCGGCTCGGACGTTTTCTGCACCTGGATACACGCCTGGTCTTTACCGATACGGAAAACCTGAAAAGTTACCGGCTGTCGCAAAGCCGCAAAATGCGAAGCGGTGAATTTCACTACATTGATAACCCCAGATTCGGTTTGCTGGTTAAGATTTTGCCGCTCGAGGCAGCATCTAACTAGCATCCGGCCGGGGGTTGGTTAAAACCAGCCCCGTTCCAGAAAACAATCACTTAGGTGTGATCTGGTTTGCAATTTGGCCGATTTACGGTGGTTTACAACTGCATCGGTCCGATATTCAGGATACGTTCAGTCGGGTATCAGTAGAGTGTTTGCAACGTCAAAACAGAGCGTTGTCAACATAAAGTGAGACTTATTATGAAACAGATTATCGCCGCCGCCGTTCTGGTGGGTATCAGCAACCTGGCCATCGCAGCAGATGCTCCGCAGCTGCGTCACCGTTTTACCGAATTCGCAAACGTAATAGACGTTCAACCCGTATTTCGTCAGGTTCGATATCAGAAACCTCAGAAAGAATGCTGGATTGAACAGGAAGAACACGTCGTCATTCGTGAAGGTACTCGCCAACGCTTTGCTCAGCCATCTGATTCCTATCGCTCTGCCAGAACCTACAGCGGTGGTGATGCCCTGATCGGAGGTATTATTGGTGGTGTTATTGGCAATCAGTTAGGCAAGCGCAGTAGCCGTGGTGCACGTAACGGTGCAACCGTGGCCGGTGCCATTGTTGGTTCTGTTATTGCCAATGAAGCCCGAGGCAGCGACGTGTCTCGTCATCGCCGTCATCAGCGTCGTACCGAAATCACTCAGCCACAACGCGTGATCAGCACACGACCTGTTGAGCACTGCAAAGAGACCATGCACACCAGTTACGAGCAGCGTGTTCAAGCTTACGATGTCACTTATGAATATCGTGGCCGCACGTTCACTACGCGCATGAAACGTGACCCGGGTGATCAAATTGAGCTACAGGTCAACCTGGCTCCGGCGCGTCACTGATAAGCTGCTTTCAGACAAACCTTATTAAAAGAATCACGAATATTCATGTCACGCCTTTTTACCAACCTCCTTTTGGTCGCGACTATCTCGATCGGCAGCGGTATGATTCATACCGCTTATGCCGATGGCGAGAAACGTACGCGTGCGCAGGCAATTGAAATTGCCAAAAAGCGCAGTGGTGAAGGGCGGGTGCTGAGCGTGAAGAAAAAAGTGAACAACAATGGTTTGTCCGTATTCGCTGTAAAAATAATTACTGACGGACGCGTGAAAGTCTATACGGTTCGTGAGTTCAAATAATTCAGGTTTGCCATGCGCGCCCTCGTAGTTGAAGATGAAGACACTCTCCGCGAACAGATAGAAACTGTTTTGCGTGAGAACGAATATGCCATCGATTCTGCCGCAGATGGCGATGAGGGTCTGTACCTGGCCACCACCATGCCAATTGATATCGCAATTATTGATCTCGGTCTGCCCGGTCTTGACGGTCTGAGTCTTATCCGAAAACTGCGTGAAAAAGAATGTACCTATCCCGTGCTTATTCTTACCGCCAGAGATAACTGGCAAGATAAAGTGGAAGGTCTTGAGGCAGGAGCTGACGACTACCTCGCGAAACCATTTCATCTTGAAGAGTTAATGGCTCGACTGCGTGCTCTGCTTCGGCGCTCGGGCGGCTGGTCAGAATCACAGCTGCACTTTGGACGACTGACTATCGACACACGAACGCAACAAGTTAGCGTAGACAACAACGTCGTAGAGCTTACGGCCTATGAATATCGCGTGTTGTCTTATCTGGGCACACATGCTGGCAGCGTGATCAGTAAGGCCAAGTTACTCGACCATCTGTATGAAGAAGAAAGTAACCCTGACCCGAACGTGCTTGAAGTATTCATTCGACGATTGCGGCAAAAGCTGGATAAAGACAAAACTCTGAACCCGATTGAAACACTGCGCGGTCGTGGTTATCGGCTTGCACTGGCCCGCGAGCGAGAACCCAGCGGCAACGCTACCTGAGCGTGAATTCCATTTCTGCCAGGTTGCTGTCCGGAACTGCCATTGTTCTCGCCATTTTTGTTTTACTCACTGGCTTATCGATTAGCTACTCGGTAAAAAAGCGTGCAGAGACGGCACTATTCGATCGTTTGCAAGGACTGGTTTACGGCATTCTGGGCGCAACGGAAATAGAAGACGAACAACGCCCGGTTGTGAATGATCTTGCCCTACCCGATTCACGCCTGAATCAAGTCTCATCTGGTTTGTACGCAGAGGTCATCGGTAATGGCGGTATGCAGTTGTGGGAATCACAATCTACCTCAGCTCCTTTACCTCGGGTCGATTACTCCCCGATTGGCGAATGGATATTTGACCGCCTTGATCAAGCTGACAGTGGCGATGTCCATCGCATGCAAATGGCCACTGTCTGGGAGCTTGAGTCGGGTGAGGAGTTGCCATTCATTGTCCATGTTGTGGCCGATGCAGACCTGCTGACTGGTCAGTTACGGCGTTTCGATCAAACCTTATGGTTAACACTGTTGGCTTCAGCCATCGGTTTGCTACTACTGCAACTGTGGATATTAAATCGAAGTCTGCAGCCGTTAAGACACATTGGAGAAGAGCTGGATCAAATTGAACAGGGTACTCGCGAAAAGCTCGATGAAGACGTTCCAAAGGAACTCAAGCCACTTGCCAACAGCATAAACCTGTTACTGGTCAGCGAGAAAAATCGTCATCGGCAATACCGGAACCTGCTCAACGATCTGGCGCATAGTCTTAAAACGCCTTTGTCCGTACTGAAAAATCTCGGCGAAACCTCACCTTTCAAAGTCGGTTCTGTCGAAAAAAGAGATAACACTCAAATACCGCTAACTGACGATAATGCAGAGGACGCATCACTCCCCGATTTGCAAACCGGGCAAGTCATTAGCGAGCAGACCACACAAATGCAAAGTACGGTTGATCGGTACCTGCAACGCGCCGCAATGCGGACACCGCAGTATCTTTCCAAGCCGGTTTCTCCGGTTCCAGTAATAGAGAAGCTTTGCGATTCACTGAGCAAGATTTATCACGACCCGAAGCCAGAGTTTCAAATACAGGTCAGCGAGCACTTTCAGGTACGACTTGCTGAAGTTGATCTTTATGAAGTGCTGGGGAACGTATTGGACAATGCCTGTAAATACGGCGGTCGGACAATCCGCATAGCGAGCGATGAACCCTCTCGACAAATCGTTATTGATGATGACGGACCCGGGTTCCCAGAAGATGCACGGGATTCGCTATTGGGTCGAGGCGTCAGAGCCGACACGGGTGTCGAGGGCCAGGGTTTGGGGCTGGCCTCGAGCAAAGAGCTATTGCACAGCTATGGTGGAGATTTGAAACTCGACGCCACCGAAACGGGCGGCGCCAGAGTGATACTGCAGTTCTGAGTAGACAGATCCAAGCTAAAGAAGGTCTGTCGACAAGCCTGGGTAAAGCCTTCAGATTCCGGCAGCGCTTTTACACGCTTAGCCAATTCACGCTACGTTTTGACACCGCTCTGCGCTCAAGCCAGATCTGCCAATACCTTCAGATTCAATACACACATGCTCGGCCACCTGCTGCACATCGCGCAAAAGATCGGGTGTGTCGATTACAAAGCCCTGAAACATAAACTGGGTCTCTTCCCAAGGGCAATCCAGCTCACGCACATACATGCCAATTCTCAGCTCTCGGTTGTGGATCCAGCGACTGGTCTTGACGACTCTGCTGGCGATCGGGGTGGTTTTGCTTTGTTGATTTGTCATGTGCATTTTTCTAATTGAATCCGACCGCAGCAGCAGCAGGAAGCGCAAATTTAAAGATGTACCCAGTTTATCGGCAACTACTTTAAAATTGCACAATAGAAATTACACAGTGTGAATTTTACAAAGAGAATGGGTGAAATGGACAGATATTGTGTGCAAGACCACGTTTCGTAGCCCGCGGGCTGACATGATTTGCGGATAAGTCGGATCTGTCTGCCGGAGCATCAGTGCGCAGCCGGCAGACAGTGATCGATGAACAAGAAAGAAGTTTGAGTTTGGCAGGCCTGCTAGCGTCTAGCGACGATGTAGCCGAGCCAGCAAGCATAGTCCTCAGCCTCCTCGGTGGCGATGTACTCATCAAGCGCCTCGTCGGTTTTATCATCGAATTTCTGTCGATAGATAATTGCCTCGCTAAAACCAGCTTCTGACAGTATTTCCTGTAACTCTTTTGCACCCCAAACGCGCCAGGTGTAACTGAACGCTTTTTTCAGTTTTGATTTATCCGGAAAATGAAAATGGATATGGCATTTGAGTTCGTTGGTTACAGCATTAAACTCGGCTTGCTCCCAGATGTACTTGAATCCGTCAAGTTTGCGCTTTTCCTTCTGGGTTTGATAACACTCTGAACCACCGAAAACATCAAGAAAAAGTATGCCGTCATCTACCAACGCTTCTCTTGTGCGACGGAAATAATCCAGCATGGTTTTTCTTTCCTGAAAAAACCAATAACTGAAATTGTAAGCCTGGATAACATCGACTTTATCGGTGGTCACCTCCAGCACATCTTCCTCGAGCAAAGTGAGGCGCTCACGCTGTGCAGGCTTTAGCCGTGACGCATTATGCTTTTCGCCCCAACCAAGCACTTCAGAATCAAAATCAACACCGATGGCCGTGTTGTCATCACGCCGCTCCACCCATTCCACCGAACTGATCGCCGTTCCGCAGAAATCTTCTCGCATGGATACTGCTGTGCGGCCGGTAAGTTCTTTGAAGGTATCGTCGATAAAATCCAGTTCAAATTCAGAATTTTGCACTGATTCCTGATAAAGCGCATGACGATCAGCCAGCTCAGCCATTGTGGGCTCTTTTTTCATAGCCGCCTTTTTGGCCCGGGCCGATGGTCTTGAACGAACTTTTTCTGCAGTTGTCATGTTGAGGTTCTGATCAGTTAACTTTAGTGTGTGATTGTAGTTTGCTTCTGTTGCAGGTTCCAGCAATCAGGTTTTGATACCGACACCTCGATTAAGCAATACCATTGCGATTGTGCCTAAAATAGCAATAAATGCAAAAACAACGGCAAAACTTTGCCACAACGGTATATCACTTACGCCCAGTATCCCATAACGGAAGCCGTTTATCATGTACAGCACAGGATTAAACAGCGAGAGTTTCTGAGCTATAGGCGGCAACATATCGATGGAGTAAAATATGCCGCCCAGATAGGTTAAAGGGGCTAAAACGAAATTTGGCACAATAGAGCATTCATCGAAGGTTTTTGCATAGACCGCGTTAATCAGCCCCCCCAGCGAAAACATCACCGAAGTTAATACGGCGATACACAAGGTTGCCATCGGATAGACAGGTTTCAGGTCGATAAAGAACAGAGCCACAAGCGAGACAATGGAGCCAACCGCAATACCTCGAGCCACACCTCCAGTTACATACCCCGCCAGAATGGTTGCATTGCTCACCGGGGATACCAGCAATTCTTCTACATACTTTTGTAATTTACTACCAAAAAAGGACGACACAACGTTTCCGTACGAGTTGGTGATAATGCCCATCATGATGATGCCGGGCACCAGAAAATCCATATAAGCAACACCGTTAACCTCACGAATACGCGAACCGATCAAACCACCGAAAATCAGCATGTAAAGCAAGGCATTAACGGCAGGTGGGGTAATGGTCTGTATCCAGATACGTGTGAATCGTCGAATCTCCTTTCGCACGATGGTCAGAAACGCTGTCAGTTGAAGTTGCCAGTAGCTCATGCAATCAGTCCGATAAATCGTTCAGTACAATCGAGTCGCAATCTCATTGAGAATCCTTGTTCGACTGATTAACCAGACGCAGAAAAAATTCTTCCAGCCGATTTGACTTGTTACGCAAGCTACCTACAACTACGCCTTTACTCTGCAAGGCTTGGAACATGTCACTCACGGAGTGACCTTTCGGCACATCAACTTCGAGCTGATTGGGCTCCGAGCAGAGTCGAACCTTAAAAGGTTCAATGGTCGGTGCTTCAGTAACTGGTTCGTACAGATTCAGAATAAACGTCTCCTGCATCGCCTGACTGAGTAAGTCGGCAACGCTTCCGTTTTCAATGATTTCCCCGCGATCGATAATGGCAACGTTTCTACACAAGCTTTCCGCTTCTTCCAGATAGTGGGTGGTTAAAATTATTGAGGTTCCATTCTCTGAATTGATTTCTGTCAGGTACTCCCACATCGAGCGTCGAATTTCGATATCAACCCCCGCCGTTGGCTCATCGAGTATCAGCATTTTGGGCTCGTGAACCAGTGCGCGGGCAATCATCAGGCGCCGCTTCATGCCGCCGGATAGCTCGCGCCCGGTGCTGCGGCGTTTGTCCCACAGGTCGAGTCGTTTCAGATAATGTTCTGCACGTTTTCGGGCTTCGCGAGGCGGTATGCCGTTGTATCCGGCCACGTTGGTGATGGTGTTGAAGATCGGTTCAAAACCGTTAAAGTTAAATTCCTGCGGTACCAAACCTATGCATGATTTGACCCCCACTATATCGGTGTCGAGGTCGTGCCCGAATACTGTCACCGTTCCGGAGGTTTTATTCACCAGCGAACTAATAATGCCAATGGCCGTTGACTTGCCGGCACCATTAGGGCCCAGCAGAGCAAAGAAGTCGCCTTCGTTGACATCGAGGTTTATACCTCGCAACGCATGCACATCATTGTCGTAGGTTTTAACCAGATTTTTTATGCAGAGCGCAGTCATGTAAGGAGCACGAAAGCAATGGTTGAGGTAACGGTGGCGAGTGTCTATGTCGCGCTGATTGTGTATTTTAGCAGCTAATTGCCCGACCGGTGCCACGGAGTCCGGACAGATTAAACCTTGCGAGCAGCTCGTTACACTGTCAATACGGCTACAAGATGCGGTGGTGGTCTTTTCCGATGATGTGCTACGCCATTGA
The DNA here is from genome assembly GCA_937981955.1 of uncultured Granulosicoccaceae bacterium. Taxonomy (GTDB): domain Bacteria; phylum Pseudomonadota; class Gammaproteobacteria; order Granulosicoccales; family Granulosicoccaceae; genus Granulosicoccus. Next base: position 8,261 of record CALJNA010000097.1, on the reverse strand, counting down.
AGGCGCCAGACAAAAGCTTATTCGAAGTCGTTTAGCGCGTTAACAAAGCGGGTTGTCGCCACGTATCCACGATAGAAATGCAGCACGTCCTGAACATAGTTCTGCGTTTCTGCAAATGGAGGGATACCATTGTATCGCTCTACATTACCGGGACCAGCATTATAAGCCGCTAGTGCCAGCTCGTTGCTACCGAAGCGTTTGCGCAGCTGAGCAAGATAGCGAATACCGGCAGCCAGATTCTGGTTTGCGTTTTCAGGCTGTTTCACCTTTAACCACTTAGCTGTCTCGGGCATAAGCTGCATTAAACCAATTGCGCCAACATGTGAACGTGCAGCCGAATTGAAACACGACTCTTTTGTAACAACTGCTTTGACCAGGCTTACGCTGACACGGTGCTTGACAGACAGCTCAAATATTTTCGCATCGTATTTTTTAGCGCGATCGGCAACCTGTACCGGCGACAAACCCATGCATCGAACGTTAGGCACAATTACCCCGTTTTCATCACTGCTAAAACTGACCAGTTCCCGATACGGTTTGTAGCGCTGCACATCAGCTCTTTCGTTGGTTTCAATATGAGGAAAGCCAACCCCATCAAAACCGATTGACGCTGGTCGCTCTGACTCGATTGAAGATGCAGCGAAGAGCTTGCTGTCAAAGTCGCTGAAAAAGGGTTGCATCTGCAGTTCGGCAAGACGCGACTCGTTACTCATTCGTTGTGAGAGTAAAAAGGTATTCACGTTAACTTCTGTTTCTGTAACTGTGATGGATACTCCAGACGCAGGTGCCGACATGTCGAACCTGATTTGTTCATATCCAGTGCTTCGGCCAGCGGCTTGGCTAGTGCTGTCATGGTCTGGCAGACCACGAAGCTTGTTCAACGCATTTTGCTTCAGTTTAGCTGCATGAAGCTCATTGTGAAACGCGGAGTAATTCGCATCGGGCGTGAAGAACTCCGATGCTGAATGAGTTGGTGCTTGCGTGTTGGCTGATACCACAACCGCTACGCCGGTTAGCGCGATCGCGACGGCTGCAGTAATAGCAATAGGCAGTATGGGCTGCTCGGTTTCAGGTTTTTTTGTAGTCACTTGTTAACAGCCTTTTATTATTATTATTTTTGGATGTCGCTATGTTAACAGTGACTCCATGGCTTGTCTAAATTCGTCGGGAACAGTTACTGGTCTTTCAGTCTGCGCATCAACGAAGACGTCCACTATAAATCCGGTTGCCGATACTGTCTCGCTACCTTGTTTGAAAATGCCAAGCTCATAACGAACACTCGAGTTGCCTATTCTGGAAATGCGAAGTGCGCCCGTTAATTGATCTGGATACCGCACTGCATCGTGATATTGGCACCCGTTTTCAACCGTGAAACAGCGCACACTTCCGGTGTTGAGGTTGAATCCCTGTTCCACCTCGAGCCAGGTCATAACCACGTTTTCGAACACGTTGTAGTACACGGCGTTGTTCATGTGCCCGTACTGATCGTTATCAATCCATCGGGTGGGCATATCCAGAAACCAGCTAAAGTCTGCTCGTTTTAAATCGCGATTTTCCATTGCTGTTACCCCAGGACCGCTATGTGAGATCGATAGTTGGCCGATCTTTTTGCCACAACACTTCCGAACCGCCTTCCTGGCGAGCAACAACTCGTGCAATAACGAACAGCAGATCTGACAATCGGTTCAGGTATTTCATACTGAACGGCGGAACCTCTTCCTCACGTTTCAAAGACACAATCAGGCGCTCGGCACGACGACACACGGTTCGCCCAAGGTGACAGGTTGCAGCAGCCTGCGAACCACCAGGCAGGATGAAATCTTTGAGAGGCGGCAATGATTCGTTGAAATGATCGAGTGCCTCTTCAAGCCAGGTCACATGCTCGTCCTGAATTGCCTGATGTCCGGGAATACACAGCTCACCGCCCAGATCGAAAAGGTGATGCTGAATTTCATTCAGAACCTTTCTCACCTGCTCGGGCAGCGGCTGCGCGAGCACCATGCCAATAATTGAATTCAGTTCGTCTGTTGTGCCATAAGCCGATACCCGCAAACCGTCTTTCTCGGTGCGGCTACCGTCTCCGAGACCGGTAGTGCCGTCGTCCCCGGTGCGGGTATAAATCTTTGATAACCGATTGCCCATCTGATCGATGTCCATTGAAAATGAATACCGCGCCAGCTTACACGTATAATTGACCCACAACCATATGAGACGAGACCAGTGGCGACAGAAACCATTTTCAGCAAAATAATCCGGAAAGAATTGCCTTCTGACATGCTTTACCAGGACGATCTGGTCACCGCATTCCGGGATATCAATCCTGCGCTCCCCACCCACATTCTGATCGTACCCAACGAACACATCCCGACCAGCAGCGATGTCACTGATGCGCACGAAGCTGCGATGGGCAGAATGCATACCGTAGCGCGCAAGTTGGCCGAGGAGGAAGGTATTGCCAAAGACGGCTACCGACTGATCATTAATTGCGGTGAACACGGACGCCAGGAAGTGATGCATATTCACATGCATTTACTCGGCGGCTCTGACGTTGGCCCCATGATCGTGCGAAAGAAACCAGCATGAGCAACGCTGACTACATTATTACCGACGAGCTGCAGCAAGCAGTTGACGCGGCACTCACGCTGGAACGGCCGTTGCTGGTTAAAGGTGAACCAGGAACCGGCAAGACACAGCTGGCCATCGAGATTGCACAACGCATTGATGCCCCACTATTTCAGTGGCATGTTAAATCAACTACACGCGCTAATCAGGGACTCTACGAATACGATGCAGTGTCGAGGCTGCGAGATTCACAACTAGGCGATGAGCGCGTTAAAGACATCAGCAACTACATATTGCACGGGGTGCTGTGGGATGCGTTCACCAGTGATCAACGCGCCGTAGTATTAATCGACGAAATAGACAAGGCCGATATTGAATTCCCGAACGATCTGCTTCAGGAACTTGATCGCATGTCTTTTAATGTGTACGAAACACGCGAAACCATTACTGCCAAACAGCGACCGCTGGTTATTATCACCAGTAATAACGAAAAGGAGTTGCCGGATGCATTCCTGCGGCGCTGCTTCTTTCACTATATTGAATTTCCCGATAAACCAACCATGGAAAAAATTGTAGCTGCACACTACCCGTCGATAAAGCAGGACTTGTTAAAATCGGCCATGGACGTGTTTTTCGATCTACGTGAGGTGCCAGGATTGAAAAAGAAGCCCTCCACATCCGAGTTGCTCGACTGGTTAAAGCTGTTAATTGCCGACGATTTGCCCAGTGAGGCGCTTGGTTCAGACGAGCTACGCACCGTACTGCCGCAAATGCACGGCGCTTTACTCAAAAATGAACAGGACGTGCACCTGTTCGAGCGTTTGATTTTTTTACACAAGCAGCGTAATCGCTAATGCTGCTGGATTTCTTCTCACATCTGCGCAAGGCCAGATTGCCGGTCTCAACAACTGAGTATTTAAACCTGCTTGAAGGGTTAAGCAAGAACGTTGGCGTGCTTGATCTGAATCGCTTTTATCTATTTGCACGGCTGTGCCTGATAAAAGATGAATCTCTTTACGATCGATTCGACCAGGTATTCCAGAGTTACTGGGCAGGCCGCGAAGCCGCCTTTGATTTGAATCTGGACGCCATACCGGACGATTGGCTAAAGCTCAGTGATAAAGACGCTCTTACCGAAGAACAAAAAGCCATGGTCGAGGCCATGGGCGGCTGGGACAAGCTGATGGAGACATTAGCCAAACGACTCGAAGAGCAAACCGAAGAACATCACGGCGGTAGCAAATGGATTGGCACACGCGGCACCTCCCCGTTCGGGCATGGTGGTTTTAATCCTGAGGGCGTGCGCATTGGTGGTAAAGGTGGGCAAGGTCGAGCGGTTAAGGTGTGGGAACAAAGACGTTATAAAGATCTGGATGGCACCCGCGAACTTGGTACGCGCGATTTTAAAGTAGCACTTCGAAGTTTACGCCGACTCACCCGCGAAGGTAGACCGGATAAGCTCGACCTGAATGGAACCATTCGGGCAACGGCACAAAACGCAGGCTTGCTCGATATAAAAATGCGTGCAGAAAGACGCAACGCCGTCAATGTATTACTGCTGCTGGATGTCGGTGGTTCTATGGATTATCACACAGCATTATGCGAGCAATTGTTCTCCGCCGCACGATCAGAATTCAAGCATCTGGAATACTTTTATTTCCACAACTTCACCTACGAGAAAGTCTGGAAACACAATAACCGACGGCACAACGACACGGTTTCGGTTCCGGAACTGATCAGAACCTATGGGAAAAAGTACCGCTTAATTCTGGTTGGCGATGCCACCATGAGCCCTTACGAGGTTCTTGCTGAAGGTGGTAGCGTCGAACACTGGAACCAGGAACCCGGTGCGGTGTGGATACAACGACTGCAGCAGCACTTTTCCCATTGCGTATGGTTAAATCCGGAAAAATCAGACTACTGGCAAACCACTCCTTCTATAAGGATTATTAAAGAGCTGATGCACGATCGAATGTTTACGCTGAGTGTCAATGGCATACAGGATGCAATTGAGGCTTTGAAAACACCCATACCACCCAACCCGGTTACCAATGAGCCCTAGTGCTATCGACTCCATTGTCTGGCAAGCCTGCGTCATTCAACCTCAACGCCGTCGCCACTTTGTTTTCGGTACCTCCCCCGAAGACATCAAAACCGGATAGGCCGTTGATGTCAGATGGCTGTTGATGCGTTTTAAATCACGCAATATATCCAGATGTAGTTCACTGGTTGCAACACTCTCCGAAATACCGGAACCAAGCCTCTCGATATGCGTAACAATGGATTTGTGCTCTATCTTTCTGATGTCAGCTTTTGCTTCGTAGAGTTGCCTGGCAAGTTCCGGCTCTCCAGACATGAATACGTTGATAGTAAGATCAAAGTTTTCCAATACGGCACTGTGCAAACGCTCAATTTCGACAAGTCCATCATTCGAAAATTGCGCATGCAAGGCGTTCTTCTTCAGTGACAAACCGATCAGATTACGTTCAACGATATCGCCAACGTGTTCCATGTTGGTAACAAAAGCAAGCAAGTCCATGGCTTTATTGATTTCGCGTTTGCTCAGTTGTTGTTGTAAAACGTCCGCAAGATAAGACTTAATCGCATTGAACAGACGGTCCAGAGAATCTTCTCGCGTCTCAATATCATTGCGTACACCATGAGTATCATCGCGCAGCAATGGCAATGCGTCCTGAACCATGCTCTTTGCTACCTCGGCCATGACCAACGCTTCTCGTCTCGCACAAGCCAGTGCTTGCGCAGGATGGTTCAACACTGTTTCGTCAAGATGCTGTGGTACTAAGTGATTCGGGTCAAACGGGTCGGCCTGCGCGTTACTGTCGACCCAATGCAACAATGGTTTCATCAGGATAACGCCGGTTATACCAACAGCCAGATTGAGCAGCAGATGAGCAACAATGGCCGGCGGCACCATCGAAGCGATTTGAAATACGCCGGTGTTGCTTATCCAGGGCAAAAGAAAATAAGCGAGCAACGCGATAAACGTGCGCAGCACAAGATTTGCCGTGACGGGCACTCGCGCACCCTTTCGGCTCTTTAAATTGGCAATGAATGGCAACAGTCCGCTGCCAATATTCGCACCCAGCACAAAATAGATTGCCGATAACGGCTCAATGACACCCGATGCAGCCAGACCAGCGCTGAACAGCACCATGGCAAGACTTGAGTGAGCCAGATAACTCAGTATAAGCCCCGCCAAAAGCATGATCATGGGATAGGCCGACAAGACTTTTATGACGCTAACAAATTCCGGCTGTTGAGCCATATTCGCCGAAGTTTGTCCAATCATCGTCAACGCAAGCAAAATTAAACCGAGACCCGCTATTGCACTACTCAAACCGCGCCATTTCTGATCATCGAAAATCAAGTAACTGAATACGCCAAGTGATAACAGGACCGGAGAGACAAACGGCATTTTCTGCGAAACGATCAAACTGGCGATTGCTGTGCCGATGTCAGCCCCGATGATGACCAGAAACGCGGTTATCTGTCCGATAATTGCCTGGGCAGAAAAGCCGGCCGCAATCATGGCGGTCGCGGCACTGCTTTGCAGCAGCATTGCTATGACACACCCAACCACGAGTGGCTTGAGTGTCTGTCCGTCTGTGGCACGGGCAGCTTTTCTTAGCACAGGTCCGAACGTGCCCATGATGCCGGTACGGACCATCCGAAGACCCCAAAGCAATAACGCAACTGCGCCAAAAATTTCGAGCCAGAACATATGACCTACCTCGAACCACGCATCGAATTTATCGCCAGGCGTTTCAAAATATAGCCCGCGCAGTGGTACGAGTTACTGCAGTTAATGTGCACACAGAATGCAGGTAATGAGAAAGAGAACCACCGATTATTATTGTTTTGAATGAGAATCTTTCAACTCCATTTGCCGGAATAGGCATTTGTAAAAAGTGGCCCTGGTCGTTAAAGCCACGCTACCGACGTGCAATCAAGGCGTATATTGCGCCGATCAGGCTAACAATGTTGCAAACGCAAATTCCATTCCCGCAGCGAATGAGACAATTTGCCGCAACTGCAATGTTGTTCTTGCCCCTTCGCAAGAATGGCGGCTAAGGCGCGCTGGGACAGTATCCGGACCGATTATTGCAATTCTCTGGCGGTGGTGCTGGCAAAACTTCGGACATCTTTTACAGACGGTTATAGCCGAATACATCGTGTAGCCGGAGACGCCGGCACCGCACTACTTTTCTTTTCCCGACATTAACAAACCGAGACTGGTACACAGCGAACAACCTGAATGTGCCAGGCGTCTGAATGGGTTTTCCATGACTATCGTAATCCGACACTGTGCTGTTCTAATGTTGTCTCTTGTTTTGTCTGCCTGTTTGGTTCAGACAGACCCGCTTAATGAAACGAGCGCACCGCTCAATGACGCGGACCAGCAAGTCACTAATGGGAACGCTGACCTGCCTCTGAGTGATGGGCTACTGACACCCTCTGCCCCGACACTGGACATTCAGGCACTGCCCGGCGCATTGTATTTCGAATGGCAGGACACGCATAATGATGCCAGTGAGACAATCACTTCGATTTCTTTGTATGAGCTCGATAGTCGAACTGAGCTTGAGACGGAGCTTGATGCCGATATCGAAGCTGATCAAACAAGCTTTACCTACACAGTAGCATCACATCAACTTGCCTGGAACAGCATTAGCTACAGAGTTGAAATATGCACACCGGATAATTGCCTGAGCTCTATGGACATGTTCATTAAGAATTTATTGTCCGACGCTGTTTCACCGCTAATACCAACAACAGATTCTCTGCGAGATTCATTTGGTGAGCACTTGGCTGTTAATGCAACCGGTAATGTTGCAGCGATTGCCAGCCCAGACAACGCGAACGTACTGGTGTACTTTCGCATAGCCAATCAATGGGTACACGCAAGCAGCTTGAGTTCGACACACTTTTCACAACAAACCAGCTCGGTCATGCGCGTTGCTCTGTCTGACACCGGCGATACCATTGTGGTTGCCTCCATGGGCAGCAGTTCAGGCCCGGGTGTGGTTGTGTTTGATCGTCTTGGTGAGAACTGGATTGAAACCGGTTCCCTGATACCCAACGCTGCTTTTACACAAACACAAACCTGGTTTACCGATTCGCTGGAACTCGATATATCAGACAACGGCGATCGTCTGGCCATCGCGGTCCACAATGACAGTACGCGCTCTGGTGTTACATCAGAGTTTAATCATAATGTCATGATCTTTAATCGCGGAAACAGCGATTGGGTGCGTGCCGCGGCCTTGCCTGTACCTACACAGCACACGCGCTTGCCAGGTTTTGCAAGCTCGTCCACGATGGATAACGTAATTATACTTTCAGCGTTTAACGGTGGCTTGTATCTGCATGAATACACTCGTAGTGCATTCGGCTGGCAGTCTGCACAAACACAATTACTGGACGCTATGAGTCCCGGTCTGGATAATCGGGTGATCAGTTCCGCAGATGCAAGCGAACTTGCAATAGCCACATGGGAGAGTGACAGCAACGCAGGTCGCTCGCCAGTATCATGGAAACTGAGGAAAACTGCTGGTGGCTGGATTGCAACTGATAGCGTTAAGCTTCCACCGACCTCATTGAGTCCGGCATTACTTCGATTGGCTGGTGATGCGCAGTTGTCTTCGATTGCGGTGGGCTGGCAAGCATCCGGCGATGCT
>CALJNA010000096.1 GCA_937981955.1 uncultured Granulosicoccaceae bacterium | reverse complement strand
GACGGGACTGTTGCGGCACTGGATGCAAGCGATCTGACTCAGTACACCGCTGCCGATTTCCCGGCTGCTATCTCAAGCTCAGACCCGGGTGGTTACACACAGCTTGATCCGCATTGGGAAGTGCTGACACTGGATGTGGTTGCGACTCAGCCAACCATGTTTTTTAAAGTTAAAACGCTGAACGGTAGTGCAGTCATAGTACTTGACGATATCAATCTGGATTTGACTTCAACACCTGCGCCTTTGGTAGATACCGATGCAGACGGTCGTGCGGACTATCTCGATATCGACAGTGATGATGACGGTATTCTGGACAACATAGAAGCTCAGGGAACCAGCGTTTACATCGCTCCGTCTGGCACCGGTACTGCAATGACCGATGCTACTGGCAACGGATTGGATGATAACTATGAAGTTGCAGCAGGTACCGCTGGTTTTCAGGTTAACGGGATTGGTCTTGCACCATACAACACCGATGCCAGCGCTCCAACACCGGACTCCATACCTGACTACATAGATTCGGACAGTGATAACGACACACTTTTGGACAATGGTGAGAACGGATTACTCGTTGCCATGCCAGCCCCATCAGATAACGATAGCGACTTTGATGGATTGAAAGATGTGTACGAAGCTGTGCTCGATGGTGTTGCCAATGACGGGTATGTTTCAAATGAAGGCATTACCGATCCGCTGGCAACAGGCGGTGCTTATTTACCTGATGAAGATGCCGATGCCTCGGCCGGTGTGCCATTGGTAAATGATCTTGACTACCGAGAAGAGCCAGTACCAGCTTCCGCTCCAGTTGCAACGAATGACTCAGCCAGCATTGTTACCGGTGGCACAGCGTCGATCGATTTAAGTGACAACGTTAGTGATGTTGATGGGGATCTTGACATAACGACAATTGATCTGGATCCGGCAACTTCGGGTATTCAGTCCAGCCTGACAACGACTGATGGTACATGGACGGTTGACGCACTGGGCATGGTTACCTTTACTCCGGTTGCCGGGTTTGTTGGTACCGCAACGATTCCGTATACCGTTTCGGATATGGCCGGTAATTCTTCCGCTAACGCTGACATAAGCGTCACTGTTAGCGCTGCGCCAAACAACGCTCCGGTTGCGACTAACGATTCTGCAAACGTTGCGGCTGACACTAACGCGTCGGTTGATATAAGTGACAACGTATCGGATGTTGATGGTGATCTGGATATGGCCACAATTGACATTGATCCAAGTACGCCTGGTGTACAAACAACATTAACCACCGCTGATGGAGTATGGACGGTTAACGCTGCAGGCATTGTTACCCTTGACCCGGCGGCCAGTTTTCAAGGCACCACCAACTTGCCATACACGGTTTCAGATACAGCAGGTAATGTGTCGAATACAGCTGTAGTTAGTGTGGTTGTGGCCGGCGCTACTCCGGTTGCTACAAACGATTCAGCCAGTGTTGCATCGGGTGCTGTCGCAACGCTTGATCTGAGTGACAACGTTAGCGATGCAAACAACGATGTAGACGTTTCAACAATTGATCTAGACCCGTCAACGCCGGGTGTTCAGGCATCTCTGACAAACTCTGATGGTGTTTGGTCAGTCAATGCAGCCGGTACGGTTACTTTTACACCAGCCTCAGGTTTTGTTGGCACAGCCACGATTCCATACGTTGTATCTGATGCGAACGGTAACTTATCAGCACCAGCCAGTGTTTCAGTAACAGTTGCAGCGCCTGTCAGTGTTGCACCAGTCGCGACTAACGATTCAGCGAATGTAGCTACCGATACTATTGCATCGGTTGATTTGAGTGACAACATATCGGATGTGGATGGCGATCTGGATTTGACCACGATTGATATTGATCCAAGTACGCCGGGTGTTCAAACAACATTGACAACGGCTGACGGTGTGTGGGCAGTCAACGCTTCAGGCACGGTTACATTTGATCCAGTAGTGACATTTGAAGGGACTGCTAACTTGCCATACACTGTTTCAGATACAGCAGGTAATGTATCGAACACGGCTGTAGTTAGTGTGGTTGTGGCCGGTGCTACTCCGGTTGCTACAAACGATTCAGCCAGTGTTGCATCGGGTGCGGTTGCAACGGTTGATCTGAGTGACAACGTTAGCGATGCGAACAACGATGTAGATATTTCCACCATTGATCTAGACCCATCAACGCCCGGTGTTCAGGCATCTCTGACAAGCTCTGATGGTGTCTGGTCAGTTAATGCGGCCGGTACGGTTACTTTTACTCCGGTTGCAGGATTCGTTGGTACAGCCACGATTCCATACGTTGTATCTGATGCGAACGGCAACTTATCAGCACCAGCCAGCATATCGGTTACCGTTGCTGCTGCTGGTACTGGCGCAGCCCCGGTTGCTACTGATGACTCGGTCAGTGTAGCGTCGGGTGTTGCTGCAACAATCGACTTAAGTGATAACGTGACCGATGTTAATGGTAATCATGATATCGCAACGATTGATCTCGACCCGGCAACGCCAGGTGTTCAGCAAAGTTTGACAACCCCTGATGGCAGCTGGTCAGTGAATCCAGCTGGCATGGTGACATTTACACCGGCAGCCAGCTTTGCTGGCACCACCACGATTCCTTATGTTGTATCTGATGTGAATGCTAATGTGTCCGCGCCTGCAAACATCAGTGTTACGGTTGCAGGTTCGGCTCCGGTTGCTGACGCCGAGGTAGAATCAACGGTTCAGGACACGGATATTACAATCGACGTGCTTGCTGGTGATACAGATGTGAATGGAGATATTGACCCGGCCACAATCGATCTTGACCCGACAACACCAGGTATTCAACCGACCTTGTTTGTTGCAGGCGAAGGTTTCTATTCGATCGTTTCCGGACAATTAGTGTTTGATCCGGATTCTGATTTCTTTGGTACTGCAAACGTTGATTATGTTGTTAGCGATGCTGCTGGCAATTTGTCTAATGTTGCTTCCGTCACCATTGATGTGTTGATTGATACCGATGCAGATGGTCTTCCCGACAGCACTGACCTGGATGATGATAATGACGGATTGCCCGACACGCTCGAAGGTACTGTCGACACCGATGGTGATGGTGTTATTGATAGTCTCGATCTGGATTCGGACAACGATGGTCTGACTGATGCGGATGAAGCAGGCGGTGCAGATGTTGATAACGACGGAGTTATTGATGGATTCGCCGATAGTAATAACGATGGTATGGATGATGCGACTGCCGCTACTCCGCTGTCAGATCCTGATACTGATGCGGATGGTGTTGTTGATCATCTTGATGTTGACAGTGACAACGATGGTATACCGGATGTAACTGAAGCTGGTGGCACCGACACCGATGGTGACGGCATCATTGACGGTTTTACAGACACTGATGGAAATGGGCTCGACGACGCAACAGCGCTCAAGCCATTGCCGGATAACGACACAGACGGCGACGACGTAGTTGATCATCTTGATCTTGACAGTGATAACGATGGTATTCCTGACTTAACCGAGGCTGGAGGTACTGACGCTGATCAGGATGGCCTGGTTGACGGATTTACCGATGCCGACTCTGACGGTCTTGACGATGGTGTAAATGTGGCACCGTTACCGATAGACGATTCCGATGCCGACGGTGTGCCTGACTATCTGGACCTTGACTCGGATAACGATAACATCCCCGATAACGTTGAGGCAGGCGTTGCACCGGCTGCGCCAGCAGATACCGACAGCGATGGCGCACCAGATTATCTTGATCTTGATTCGGACAGCGACTCAATCCCAGACACAATCGAAGCAGGCAGTAATCCGAATGTACCGGTAGATACCGACGGTGATGGTGCACCTGATTTTCTGGAGCCGGATTCGGATAACGACGGTATTCCTGATTCAGTAGAGGTGGGTAGTAATCCTAATGTGCCAGTTGACACTGATGCTGATGGAACGCCTGACTTTCTGGAACCGGATTCGGATAACGACGGTATTCCTGATTCAGTGGAGGCGGGTAGTAATCCTAATTCACCGGTTGACACCGACGGTGATGGTGCACCGGACTATCTTGACCTGGACTCAGACAATGATGGACTGACGGATACTTTGGAAGCCGGGTCAAACCCTGCTCAACCAACGGACTCCGATGGTGATGGCATGCCAGATTTTCTTGAACTTGATTCAGACTATGATGGTATTCCAGATAGTGTGGAAGCGGGTAATTCGCCAGCGACTCCGTTGGATAGTGATGGGGATGGGGTACCGGATTATCAGGAACTTGATTCAGATAATGATGGTAAGCCCGATTCAGCGGAAGCAGGTGTAAACCCGTTCGCGCCGGTTGACAGTGATGGTAACAACATACCTGATTATCAGGAGCCGGATAATACAACTGCAGCGCCAGCACCAACTCCTAACCCTGCGCCAACGCCAAATCCGGGAACAATGAACCCTGATAGCGATGGTGACGGTATAACCGATGCACTTGAAGGTTCGGCCGACACCGACGGTGATGGCATTCCAAATTATCTGGATATTGATTCAGACAACGACGGGTTGCTTGATACTGATGAAGCCGGCAATGTTTCACAGCCGATCGATACCGACGGTGATGGAATCGTTGACTATCTGGATTTGGATAGCGATAACGATGGTTTGACTGATACACAGGAAGCCGGTGGTGAAGATGCAGATGGCAACGGAATCGTTGACAAATTTACCGATGCAAACGGCGACGGTCATGATGACGGAGTCGGTATTGCTCCACTTGCAGATCCTGACAGTGATGGCGACGGCATTGTTGATCATCTCGATATAGATAGTGATAACGACGGATTGCCGGACATTCACGAAACCCATGGATCGGCTAACGATCTGGATGGTGATGGCCGGGTAGATAATATGGTTGATACCAATGCAGATGGTCTTGCTGATGGTATCCGTGTGAATGGGCTGTTGGATACTGATAATGACGGCCAGCCAAACCATCTCGATCTTGACAGCGATGGTGACAGCCTGCTCGACATTGAAGAAATTGGTGGTACTGATGCCGATGCTGACGGTCGGGTAGACACCTGGTCTGACCAGGACGGAAACGGTATTCCAGATTCAGTTGATGTTGGCATTACCGGTGGAGCTGACGTTGATAACGATGGCATAGTCGATTACGCTGACGTTGATTTCGTCAATATGCCAGACAGCGACGGTGATGGCATTGTTGACGCTTTTGATGATGATCGTTCCGGCTCCGGTTTTATTCCGATAGATTCGGGTGAAACGGTGACTGGCAACACTTTGCTCGATACCAACGCGAATGGTGTACCGGACGTATTAGAGATCAACACCGAAGCAGCAGTTCAGCCAAACGGTAAAATTCTCAGTGGCTTGTCCGGTGGAGCAGGTTGTAGTATCGACAGCGCAGCTAGTACGAAAGACCCAATGCTGTTCTTATTGATGTTATCAGCCAGTGGTTTGTTACTTCGTCGACGGCGCTCCAGCAAGGCGAGCTAACAGCTCAATTTAAAGAGTAAGTTCATCAAGCAATGCCGTCACTTCCTGTGACGGCATTTTTTTTGTCCGGCTTTCGCCGAATTGATCCTGACTTCCTTCAATTCTAATCCGGGAACTACTGCGTACTCGATTCGCTTTATACATAGCGACATATAGTCGCAGTACAAATCAATTGTTGCACCTGATCTACGCCGTGTTTTCACGGTTTATTAACGGCTTCTTTGGTACTTTTGTACTACTCATTTGTTTAATTCCAGCCCCATCCGACCCGAATCGCTGGTCAAAACACACTCGTTTAGATTCTTACAATTCGATTGACAATGGTTTTGCGACTTATTAGTGTTAGTTGTTCAACTTTTAGGGGCTTTAAACATTTTGAATAATCAGGTCAGCGGATTTCACATGTTGGCACTTTCAGGTTCTGTGTATCGTCATGCTTGAGTTGATCAACGTCAGCAAGCAGGTCGGCTCTGAACTTCATATAGATAATGTTTCAATAAAATTTGAGCGCGGATCGCTCAACGTACTGCTTGGTCCGACCCTGTCCGGCAAAACATCCCTGATGAGACTCATGGCAGGTCTTGATCGTCCAACCAGTGGCGATATTCAAGTTGATGGAATAAGTGTACTTGGCAAGCAAGTACGCCATCGTAATGTGGCCATGGTTTATCAACAGTTCATAAATTACCCCGGTTTCAGCGTTTACGACAACATTGCATCCCCTATGCGACTAGCTGGCGTAGATAAAAAAACGCTGGATGAGCGCGTTCGAGAAGCGGCTGAATTATTACGTCTTACAGAGTATCTGGATAGAACACCATTGCAACTCTCTGGTGGTCAACAACAACGAACAGCGATCGCTCGTGCGCTGGTTAAACAGGCTGAGTTGGTTTTGCTTGATGAGCCGCTTGCTAATCTGGACTACAAACTACGCGAAGAGTTACGCGTGGAACTCCCCAAAATTTTTGCAAAAACCGGTGCCGTACTTGTTTATGCGACCACCGAACCTCATGAAGCTCTTTTACTCGGTGGACAAAGCGCTACCTTGTCCGAAGGTCGTGTTACGCAATTTGGAAAAACAATTGATGTTTATCGTCGCCCACTGGATTTGCAAACTGCGCAGACATTTTCTGACCCACCTTTTAATACGACCAACATAACCAAGACTGGTACAGACCTGCACATTGACAATGAATTTTTTGGTCAGGTTCCGCAAGGTGCTGCATCATTGAACGATGGGCAGTATGTTGCTGCCATACGGCCACATCATTTGTCATTAACAGCCAGTACGACGCATCACATACCAGTGCCGGCAGAAGTTGGCACCAGTGAAATCACTGGCTCAGAAACGTTCGTGCACTTACGCGCAAAAGGCAATCGCTGGGTTGTGCTGACCCACGGAGTGCATCGCGTTAATCCGGGAGAGTCGATTACCGTTTACGTCGACCCCAATAGCTTGTACTTGTATGACAGCGAACAGGCTCTGGTGCATGCTCCAGCCATACCTGGTGAGGGGTACTAGTTTTGGCTCAAATAAAACTGGACGAACTTGCTCATGCGTATTATCCGAACCCGACTACGCCTGCCGACTATGCGTTAAAACCCATGGACTATCTCTGGGATGACGGCGGTGCCTATGCTTTACTCGGCCCTTCCGGGTGTGGAAAAACAACACTACTGAACATTATATCCGGCTTACTTAAACCATCAGCCGGGCGCATACAGTTTGATGGAACCGATGTAACCGGAATGTCACCAGAGCAGCGAAACATAGCTCAGGTATTTCAGTTTCCTGTAATCTACGACACCATGACGGTTGCGCAAAATCTTGCGTTTCCACTGCTGAACCGTGGCGTCGATAAGAGCGAAGTCGATAAGCGTGTCATTGACATGCTTGAAACGCTGGATCTAAGTGCAAAAGCGAATCGTCGTGCTCAGGGACTAACCGCTGACGAAAAACAAAAAATTTCCCTCGGCCGTGGATTGGTTCGTTATGACGTTAACGCTATTTTATTTGATGAACCGCTTACTGTTATTGATCCACAAATGAAGTGGCAGCTGCGGACAAAATTGAAAGAACTTCATCAGCGTTTTGAGCACACCATGATCTACGTTACGCACGATCAGACTGAGGCGCTGACATTTGCCGACAAGGTGGTCGTTATGTACGAAGGTGAGGTTGTCCAGATTGGCACACCAGAAGAGTTGTTTGAACGGCCTGGCCATACGTTTGTCGGCTATTTCATTGGTTCGCCGGGAATGAATATTCTGCCATGTAATATCGAGGGCAATGCCGCCATCGTGGAAGGTCATCGGATTCCGCTGGCCTCGCATTACACACCACCGCAAAATGCCAAGCTCGAATTAGGCGTGCGGCCTGAATTTGTAAGGTTTGCAGCCAGTACTGAGTATGGTGTGCCCGTGTCGATTGACAGTGTGGATAACGTTGGCAGACATCGCATTGCTAAAGTTCGATTAGCCGAGCACTCGTTGAATATCCTGCTTACCGAGGGTCAGGAAATTCCCGGCTATAACATCAGCATCGTTTGCGATCCGGTATTGAGCAGTGTTTACGCGAATGATCACCGGCTGGAAGGCGAGCCGGTTAACCGGCATCAGTCGGGGACAGCGATATGACGGCTAAAACAGTCAATCAAAAGGCCTGGTTTCTGGTCTTGCCAGTTTTACTGGTGGTGGCATTGAATGCGGTTATACCGCTAATGACCGTGGTCAATTACTCGGTACAAGATACTTTTAGTCCGGGAGTGTTTTTCTTTGAAGGAACCAAGTGGTACGAAGAAGTGCTCAGCTCACCCAGGTTTCACGGGGCGCTGGGCAGACAATTTCTGTTCACGGCCATTATCCTTGCCATCGAGATACCATTGGGAGTTGCAGTTGCTCTAGCCATGCCGCGCACCGGCCCATGGGTATCGGTATGCCTGGTGCTCATGGCATTGCCGCTGCTAATTCCATGGAATGTAGTGGGTGCAATGTGGAATATTTTTGCACTGCCTGATATTGGCCTGCTTGGTTTTGGCTTGAACTGGCTGGGTTTTGACTACAACTATACACAGCAACCGGTAGCTGCCTGGTTCACGGTCGTGCTCATGGATGTATGGCACTGGACGTCCTTGGTGGTGCTGCTGGCTTATGCGGGTTTATCGTCAATACCTGATGCTTATTATCAGGCGGCTAAGATTGACGGAGCGGGGCGTTTTGCAGTGTTCCGCTACATACAGTTGCCGAAAATGAAGCGTGTGCTGATCATTGCCTTGCTGTTACGCTTTATTGATTCCTTCATGATATACACTGAGCCGTTCGTGCTTACCGGAGGCGGGCCGGGCAATTCAACCACGTTTTTATCCATCGATCTGGTTAAGGCTGCGATCGGTGAATTTAATCTTGGTATTGCTGCAGCAATGAGCATTCTGTATTTTCTTATGACTTTACTTGTGTGTTGGGTTTTTTATACCTTGATGATGCGCGGGGAGGAAGACACATGAGAAACACGAAAATAATTGTTGTTGTCCTCTATATCTTTTTCCTCATGTTGCCAATTTACTGGCTGTTGAACATGAGTTTTAAAACTACCAATGAAATACTGGGTGGTTTCAGCTGGTATCCGCAACAGTTTACGCTTGATAGTTATAAAACCATTTTCACCGATCCGACCTGGTACAACGGTTACATAAATTCAATAACCTACGTGTTAATGAACACCGTTATTTCAGTGTCGTTTGCGCTGCCAGCTGCTTATGCGTTTTCGCGTTACCGTTTCATGGGTGATAAGCATTTGTTTTTCTGGTTACTGTCCAATCGCATGGCGCCACCTGCGGTGTTTGTATTACCTTTTGTTGAACTGTATTCATCCATGAGTCTGTTTGATACGCCTTTGGCGGTGGCTCTGGCTCATTGTCTGTTCAACGTTCCGCTAGCCGTGTGGATTCTGGAAGGCTTTATGTCCGGGGTACCACGTGAAATTGACGAAACGGCCTATATTGACGGTTATTCATTCCCGCATTTTTTCGTCAAAATATTTATGCCACTTATCGCTGCAGGTATTGGTGTAACCGCGTTTTTCTGTTTTATGTTCAGTTGGGTGGAGATGCTGCTGGCTAAAAATCTGACATCGGTTGCGGCGAAACCTATTGTTGCGATCATGACTAAAACAGCCTCTACATCAGGTTACGAGTTGGGCCTGCTTGCAGCGGCTGGCGCATTGACAATCATACCCGGTGCGGTGGTTATCTGGTTCGTGCGCAAATACATTGCCAAGGGTTTTGCCCTGGGACGGGTTTAATGGAAGGGGGATTCTTATGAAACCACTTGCATGGATGGCGTGGACCTGGCCAACAGGTGTGTTTTTTATTTTTATCGCGGTATGCCTTATTACCATGTATGTATGGGAACTGGCAAAGCCAGGCGGCAGTCCGCGAGTTGGTGTTCTCGGATTGGATACAACCCGTGGAGATCGATTGTTTATTTCCTTGCTTGGCAGCGCTTATATACATGTGGCCTGGCTTGGATTGACAGATTTGCCCTTGTGGTGGGGCTCTGTCGTAGCAGCGTTTTTTGCACTCGCCGTTTTTCGCTGGGTGTAGGTGGTATGGCGTCAGCCAGTTTTGGCCGACGTTCAAAGCGAGTGCATTGGTGCTTGGCTAATGTAGTCGTGGTTTCTCGGTAATTTAATACAAGCATAACTTTATAATCGGAGGGTAAACCAAAATGAAACAACAATTTGTAGCAGCCTTTGTGGCAGCTGCCTTCACTGTTTCGACAGGGCCTGTTCTTGCGGATATGGCAGCTGCCGAAAAGTGGGTCAACGACGAATTCCAACCCTCTGCCATCAGTAAAGATGAGCAAATGGCAGAAATGGAATGGTTTATTAAGGCTGCTGAACCATTTAAAGGCATGGAGGTAAACGTACTTTCAGAAGGCATACCAACACATTCGTATGAATCGGAAGTGTTAACCAAAGCATTTGAAGAAATTACTGGCATTAAAGTAAATCATCAAATACTCGGTGAGGGTGAAGTCGTTCAGGCGGTACAAACCCAAATGCAAACCGGCCGTAACCTGTACGACGCCTATGTAAACGATTCAGATTTAATCGGTACACACTCACGCCTGCAACTTGCCGTGAATCTGACAGATTTCATGGCAGGTGATGGTGCGGATGTAACTTTGCCGACGCTCGATCTTGACGATTTCATGGGCACACAGTTCACCACCGGACCTGATGGCGATCTGTATCAGCTTCCTGATCAGCAATTCGCGAATCTGTACTGGTTCCGCAAAGACTGGTTTGATCGGGAAGACTTACAAGCAGCGTTTAAAGAAAAGTATGGCTACGATCTGGGTGTACCGGTTAACTGGTCGGCCTATGAAGATATCGCAGAATTCTTTTCTAACGATGTAAAAGAAGTCGATGGTGTAGAAATCTATGGCCATATGGATTATGGAAAGCGTGCACCTGATCTTGGCTGGCGTATGACCGATGCCTGGTTGTCGATGGCTGGTGCAGGTAGTCCCGGTGAGCCGAACGGTATTCCCATCGATGAGTGGGGTATTCGTATGGAAGCCGGTTCGTGTAATCCGGTTGGTGCATCTGTAAGTCGTGGCGGTGGTACAAACGGCCCTGCTGCGGTATATGCGATTCGTAAATGGGATGAGTGGCTGCGGGCCTACGCACCTCCAGGCGCTGCCAGTTACGATTTCTATCAGTCGTTGCCAGCACTGAGTCAGGGTAATGTTGCTCAGCAGATCTTCTGGTACACCGCGTTTACCGCAGATATGGTTGCACCAAAGTCTGCCGGCAATAATACGGTTGATGATGAAGGTACTCCGCTGTGGCGTATGGCTCCATCTCCGCATGGACCGTATTGGGAAGAGGGTCAGAAGGTCGGTTATCAGGACGTAGGTTCCTGGACTATTCTGAAATCAACGCCGATGGACAGAGCGAAAGCTGCGTGGCTTTATGCTCAGTTTGCAGTATCAAAAACCGTTGACGTTAAAAAGAGTCAGGTCGGGTTGACGTTCATTCGCGATTCTTCTGTTCGACACGAATCGTTTACCGAACGCGCACCGAAGCTTGGTGGGCTGGTTGAATTCTATCGATCGCCTGACCGAGTTCGATGGTCACCAACAGGTATCAACGTACCGGATTATCCAAAGCTTGCCCAAATCTGGTGGCAGCAGATTGGTGATGTAAATTCAGGTGCGTTCACACCGCAACAGGCGATGGATCGACTGGCTGAAGAAATGGACCTGGTTATGTCGCGCATGCAAGCGGCTGACGAAGGTGCAAATGTTTATGGTGGTTGTGGACCGCGCTTGAACGAGCCGAAAGATGCATCTGAATGGCTCGGTAAAGGTGGTGCTAAAGCCAAGCTAGATAATGAAAAGCCGCAGGGAAAAACCATTGCTTATGATGAACTGATCAAGCAGTGGGCTCAGTAAGCGCCTAGAAACGGTATCTGTCGGAGCAAACTTTGTTCCGGCAGATATTTATCTTTTCTATCGGAGTAAGGCGGTTACTTAATCGCAACCGTTCGCTTGGCTTACATCAGGTATTACTACTGATTAGCACTTCCCGCTATCTTTGAACGCTTTGACGTAATCAATACTATAAGTTGCAGGAAACTTTGTTCGCCGATCAGGATTTCCGGTCCAGCTTCCGCCAACTGCAAGGTTCAGTAGGAAATGTACTGGCCGAGTGAAGTCTTGTGGTGTCGGGTGGGATGCAACCCATTTTTTATCGAAGTACCAGTCCACTTTCTCCGGTGTCCATACCACGCTATATAAGTGGAAATCTTTGGTTAAATCGGTTTTAAACGTATGATCATAAGGGTGAGACTCCAACTTGCCGTTTTGATTTGTATGCAAGGTGGTGTGATAAGTTCGGTTTTCATTGCCAAGATTTTCCATGACATCAATTTCAGGCAACACTGCCACACCCTCTGGCCACTGATCAAAGCTGGGTAGTAACCAAAACGCCGACCAAAGGCCCTTACCACCGGGTACTTTAGCGCTTGCTTCAAATCGACCGTATTTTTGTGCAAAGCCGTTTTCTGAGGTCAAGACACCGGATACATATTCCTGGCCTTCGACTTTTCCGATCAGCTCTTGTGGTGTTCTATCGGCAGTTATATTCAAAATGCCGTTATCAGTGCTGAACGGTGATACACCGTGCTCAACAGGGTCTATGTAGTATTGCAACTCGTTGTTGATGATAATGTTCCGATCCCAGATGTACCTGGTTCTCCATTGACCGGTTTGTGTTTGCGCATCCCAGAAATCGATGGAATCGAATTCATCACTGAACGTTTCAACCCAGCAACTATCGTCTAGTTCGGCAGGTGATTTTGATTGTGCCTGTACCTGGAAAAAGGCAAGAGCCAGTGCCCCGATCGGGGCTGCAATATAAACGGTTCGTTTCATAGTACGCATTGTGAACTATCTCGGGGCCGGATACGCAGCAACCGTCATTACCAGCTTTACAGTTTGGCCGGAGGATGCTTGGAAAACCAATCCCAGGCGTGCTGCAGGCTATGTTCAATGTCGGCAAATGCGGGCTTCCATTTCAATGTCTCCATGGCAGCCGATGCATCTGCAACCAACTCCGGTGGATCTCCGTCACGACGATCGACAAGATGATACTGAATGTCGACTCCGGTAATTTTTCTGCAAGCTTCAATAACCTCTAAAACGGTATAGCCTTTGTTTACACCGAGATTAAATTGCTCTGCACCAAGCTCTGGTGTATCCAGCATACGATTGAATGCTGCTGTGTGAGCAGAACACAAATCGTTAACATGTATATAGTCGCGGACGCATGTGCCATCGCGTGTGTCGAAGTCACTTCCGAAAACCCGAAGGGCTGTGTCTTTTGGATCGCCACCAGCCTGAACGCGCAGTGCCTCGAACAGTATTAGCGGTAACAGATGTGTTTCAGGATCATGTCGTTCACCCAGGGAACCGTCTTCTGCACAACCGGCTGCATTGAAGTAGCGCAGGGCAATGCTGCGGAAGTTGTAAGCGTATCCGTAGTCTTTGAGTATCTGTTCAACCATCAATTTTGACTGGCCATACGGATTGATAGGGTTTTGTGCTGTTGCCTCAGTAATTGGAAGGCTTTCGGGGACGCCGTAAGTTGCACACGTTGAAGAGAAAACCAATCGATTAACATTAAAGCTTCGCATGGTATCAATCAGGTTTAGCGTGCCACTGACGTTGTTGCGGTAGTAGATATCCGGTTCGTGCACCGACTCGCCCACATAGGCAAAGGCGGCAAAATGCATAACCGCATCGACCTTGTTGTTCTGAAATACCGGTGCAAGTTGCTCGGTATTGCTGATATCTCCGACAACCAGCTCTGCATCGAGAGCAGCATCTGCATTGCCTCGACCGAGGTTGTCGAACACAATGACTTTATGGCCATCGGCAGATAACAACCGTGCCATATGAGAGCCTATATAGCCGGCGCCGCCGGTGACAACAATGGTTTTACTCACAATGAAATTCCTAGGATCCGGTTTTTTTCTGACGTTTGATCGGTCTGTTTTTTGCGCTTTTTTTTACTGGAAGTGCAACCACATCTTTGTTGCTGACAACCGCTTTCTCACCTTCGATTACGCGCCCGCCGCCTGTGTCTGTTTGTGCATCGTAACGGCTGCGTAAGCGATTTTTTAATTCCTTTCGATGTTGTCGATCGGCTGCATTGGTTGCCTGCTTTTCCCTGGTTCTTTTATGCAGAGTTGCTGGCATCGGATAAAACATCGCTCCGGTAGCTTTTACCGTAACTTGCTGCAGCATGCTTATCGGCAGCGCTACGAAGAATATCCAGTACAGCTCGCGGTTAACCACCAGCCGAGCTTCGGAATAGTTACTGATTAACAGAGCCACCGTGAATCCAAGCACAAAAAGTACTCCGGCCTGCTGCCGCTGATATTGACAGTAGATAATCTCGATGAGCTGCTGGATGATCATCAATACGGCCAGAGCTGTTAACGGTATGCCGATTTCAGAAGCCAGTTGCAGCAGACCGTTATGCGCATGAAAAACCTTCCATGAAAAATCAGTCAATGATTTTTGTATCCACAGTGAGTTGTCGGTTGGATACCAGATTGTCCCGTAGCCATAACCTGTTAAAGGCTGCTTCAATATCAGCTTCCAGGTTTGTTCCCACACCTCTCCTCGACCTGTTAAATCACCTGAGCGTCCAATCAATTCTGCGGTATCAATATTGTAAAATGCGAAGGCAACCAATACCGCGCAAAGCACACCTAATACAAGTGTAGAAATCAGACCCAGATCAAATCGAAATGCAATGTACAGATAAGTCATGACCAGTGCACTGACGACCAGTGCCAGCAGTGAAGTAGCCGATACACTAAAAACCAGTGCAAGCATGCCGAAAGCCATGCCGAGTAAACAAAATAGTTTTTTACCTAGTGTTGCCACGTTCCCCATGACAACGGCGCATACCAGTACGGTTATCGCAGACCAGAAGCCGAGTGTATTTTTCGACGTCATAATGCCGCGCCAGACATCGCGACCTTCGTAGTTTTCAATACCAATGGTAGGAACGGCAAACGCAACAATAACGCTTGCGAACATCAATGACCCGAGCACGATAGCGCTTATCGACAGAATGCGGGTTAGCGGAATGGTGAAACCGATATAGAAAGCGATTAAAGTGCTGCCGATCAAATGCACCGTTCTTTCCATCGTCAAAGCGGCGTCGATGGACCACATTGCAGAAAAGGCGGTCCCGATCAGCAATAAACAAAGTAGCAATCGATAGCGCACCAGCCAAGTTAACCAGTTGATGCCGAAGCTGGTAACCAGCCCAACCAACGCCATAAGATAAGTCATACCCCACAAGGCACTGATCACGGGTTCCAGTGATGGTGAGAGTTGGTATACCAGAGTCAGCGACGTACTGGTGCCTTGAACAAGCGTCAATACCAGCACAAGCATCGCCATCAGCGACACTTTAAACGCTCCGTGTATCGTGGCCAGTGACATCAGGAATCGAAGGTGCTTAGTGGATCGCCACGAAATCGTACGTACTGATCAACCAGGCGGCGATAAAATCGCGGAGCGTGATTCTGTACTAGCTGACGCACGATGCCTTTGGTGCTCATGGCCTGCGCTTTCCTTGCCGCGAGCAGCAACTTGAAACTTTTCAGCGGTGCTGAGCGCGCCAGACCGACGCTTTCAAAACGTGCGCGGAAGCCGTGCCAGGCTTGTTCGCTCATTTGCTCGCGCTGCGTTTCCATCCAGGAAAAAAAATTGGTGTATTTTTCTGATGAGCCGTCGAATATAGGTAATTGCGAAAGTGCATCAGCGCTGATGACATCGGCGTACAAAGTCATTGGTTTTTCAAGCATGCGAAACGGTGTGCCGGTTTGCCAGCAATCGATTGCAAATTGATCGTTATCACCGAAGGTAACCGTTTCGTCCCAACTGACGGTATCACTTAGCGCTGACGGAATGATCATGGTGCTTGTTTGTATAAAGCAACCTTTGACATAGAGATAATCGTAAATGGATTCGTCTTTTTCGATCGCGATGTCTGGTTTGACCCAGTATTTACCAACGCCGCGATCGACAATGATTTGTCCATAGAGCACTTGATTCGGGTCTTCGCTATACGCATCTTCTGCCTGCTTTAGAAAATCGGGATACCACACATCGTCAGAATCCAGAAATGCAATGTACTGGCCGCGTGCTTTTCGCATACCGTGGTTTCGTGCAGCTGCAGGCCCGGCGTTCTCCTGGGCAACAATCACAAGACGCGGGTCGGCAATTTTTTCAAGTACAGCCAAGGTGTCGTCGCTTGAGCCATCGTCCACAACAACAATTTCAAAATTTTTAAACGACTGCGCAAAGCACCCGGCCAGGGTGTGTTCTACCGAACTGGCACGGTTGTAAGTTGGAATTACAATCGAATACCGAGGCTGAGTTGTCATCAGTGTCCTTCTCCGCGGGTCGTTGCGATACGCAAATGTGCGGTCAATTTTCCCCAGAACTTCCATCGCAACATACGCGCCTGCTCGCGTCTGCCAGGCATTGGCAATGCCAATAAGGTGCTTAATCCTGCAACAGTTCCCAAAGCAGCGGTTTTGAGGGCGCGGATGCAGCCAGCTATAAGGCCTGGTTCAAGCATTTGCATGACTCTGACACGAGAATTTGCAATATTGACCACACGTGATTTCATCCAGCTTTGAGTCAGCCGATTTGCTGGTACAGTTTCGTGCACAATGGCGTTGGCTGCCCAGCGCATGCTCGCGCCTTGCTTTGCCAGTTGAGTGAAGAACGCAAGGTCTTCGCCACCGGATTGTGCAAACGCAGGATGAAAAAAGGTTGGGGCCATCGATTTGATTACATCGGCTTTGATAAGAAAATTACCGGCAGCCTGCAGCTGACATGCAGCGCCATCTTCTATACCAAGATCTGCACCGAAATACGGATTGTTTCGCTGCGTCTCGTCTGCATCTTCTGGAAACTCTGACAGTGTTGGACCTCCAACGACATCGGCACCGGTTTCACGCTGAACACGCAACAGTTCGCTCAGCCAGTTTTGACTTGGTTTCTCGTCATCGTCCAGGAAGGCAAGAAATTGCGGTTGTAGTGCGAGTGCTTTGTTGACCACGGCATTGCGTGCTGGTGAAATGCCGGCTTGTGGTTCAACCTGAGCGTATACGCGAAACGGATAATCTGCAGGTAGGCTGTCGCACACAGCAGCACCCTCACCATCAGCGTGGTTATCAACAACGACAATTTCGACGCCAGCAGCACCGGAGAGTTTTGTCAGACTGTAGAGGAGGTCACGCAGTCCATCGGGTCTCCTGTACGTGCAAACACAAACAACGGTGTTCACTGCCAATCCTTTTTTAAATGATTTAGCATCACACGCGTCAGGTAGACAGCCATGAAGCACTCGGCAGCCAGAATGCCTAATAATGTTGTTTCGGGATTGAAAAAGTACAAGGCGAGGGCAACCAGCACGCCGCTGATGATTGCACCATAGACACTGGCCATGGCGAGAACACGAAAGTCGCGCATTGCCTGCAACGCTGCACTTGGTGCGTTGTAAATCGCTGCAAACAGAGTTATGACGGCCCACATGCACACAATAAAACCCATCGGCTGGTCCGAATATTTATTGGCATAGAGCAAGGCATGAACTTGTGGCCAGGCGATCCATAAACAAATGCCCAGGGCAAGAACAGCCAGCCCCATCAGGACGGCGGTTTTCTGGATTTGTTTTTTGACTGCTTCGCCACGATTGTCAGATAGAGCCAACGCGAGCTCCGGTTTGACCATGTTCTGCCACGTCATTAGTGCGACTCGGACCGGGCCGAACAACACCATACCTGCCGCAAGCGGTGCGAAGGTTCCAGGGCCGTTAGCCCAGGTAATTATCAAGCCATGTG
The DNA here is from genome assembly GCA_937981955.1 of uncultured Granulosicoccaceae bacterium. Classification (GTDB taxonomy): domain Bacteria; phylum Pseudomonadota; class Gammaproteobacteria; order Granulosicoccales; family Granulosicoccaceae; genus Granulosicoccus. The sequence goes on along the minus strand of CALJNA010000096.1, from coordinate 17,844 downwards.
CCTGACCCAGAAACAAAGTGGTGAGTGCTCCAATAAGTGCCCAGCGTGATTGCAACCAGACATGGCCGTAATTTTTAATGTTTGCAAATGTAAGCCAGCGACGGCCAAGCCCATGGATTCTCCAGCGCTCGATGAACATGGCGACAAGGTTTGCACCGGCCAGTGCCAGCAGCACCTGACTCACCGCGGTATTGTCTTTGTTGATGATCAGAATGAGTGCGATCAATATGATGCCGGCAACCACATACGCGATGTCACCGGTTGCCGTGATTAATGGTTTAAAGCGTGCATAGCCAAAGCTGCGGCTATATTGTCGAGCGGCATACACTCCAACGAAAAGCGTGACAGACAGCGAAATTGGTCTGGCCACATCCGACACCATTGCATAGACTACTCCGATGCCAATAAGCAGAATGAACAGCAATAAATTCAGCGTGCTGAACATGGCCTCCTGTTGCGAACGCTCATCCTCGTTTTTGACTACCGGCGTATAAACGGTAAGTGGTGTTGAAATGAGCGCGTTGTTAATAGCGGATGCAAACAACGCCAACACAAACGCATAGGCAAACACGCCATAGTCATAAGGCGTGATCGTGCGTAGCAGGATCAGATTCAAACCAAAATGAAACCCGCTGACGAGTGCTTGTGCGCCAACTGACAGGGCGTAGCGTGATGAAATCAGTTTGTGTACTTTTTTAAAGACAGACGTAGGGCGTGATGCATCATCTTTCTGATGCTCAGCAGATAAACGCCCCTGGATGCTCATCAGGGATTGCTTTTGGACTTTTTATGGGACCTGGCTGGCGAGCTGAATCGGCCTGCAACCCAGTTGCGTGCCAACAGACCCGCCAACAGAATTGGTTCGACCAGATAACGAAAGGCAAAACGCCGCGGGTTTTCCAGCAGTCGAAAACTCCACTCAAGACCGACTCTGCCCATCCAGCGTGGCGGTGTTTTGACAGCTCCGGCAACGTATTCCATGCAGGCACCGCAACTCAGCACAGCGTTTGCATCGAGCTGATCCCGATGCGCGTAAAGCCAGGCTTCCTGACGCGGTGCGCCAAAGCCTACCAGCAACAGATTAGTACCAAAATCGTTCACGCTTTTTATCACCTCAAGACTTTCGTCACTCTGAGGATCCTGATCAAAATAGCCGTCATGGCCCTCGATCTGGATACCGGGCACTTTTTCCCGAATCTTATCCAGTGCCTGTTGTTGAATATCGGCACTTTGACCGAGATGGTAAACCTTCCAGTCGTTGTCTCTGGCCATTTCCATCATGGGCATGATGAAGTCAACATAGGTTATGCGATGCTCACGGGACAGGGGCGCACCAGCGAGCTTGTATAGCCAGATGACGGGCATACCGTCGATGAGTACGGTCGAGCCCTGGTAGAACTTACGCAGGCTCTCAGAGGACAGATAGCTGTAGAGGGAATGTAGATTGTGATAAAGAATCGTGCATGGTTCACGTTTCTCAATACTTGTTTTGAGCAGGTGAAGATATTCTTCGAGAGTGCCCGGGTGGGAGAAGAATCCGAGTAGTCTGCGTTCACGCAGCAACGAGCTGGCACTTTCCATCAAAGTTCTCTGCATCTATCGCAAGTTAGCGATCGTCAACGGAAAAAGCGGCCATCAGCAGGATATGTTGAGTGTGCCTGCAGACGCCGCTTTGCCTTTTGTGCGGGTACATCCATTTCAGCGATACAGTCGACCTTGCGACCGTATCGTTTTTTCCCTAATACGCGTTTTTGTGGGTCCAACCCTTGAAAACCGTCATAACCAGTATTTTGATATCGAACCACAAGCTCCAGTGCTTGATGTAATGTCGATCGTGTTCAATCCTGGCAACCATATCACTTACTTTACTGGTTTCACCGCGAAAGCCACAAATTTGTGCCCAGCCTGTAATGCCAGGTTTAACGCTGTAACGAGAGTTTAGTGCCGGAATGACGTATTTGAAATCTTCGTCGAGTTTCATCGGGTGAGGTCGCGGACCTACCAGTGACATTGAACCCTGTATTACATTAAACAGCTGCGGCAGCTCATCGAGGCTGGTGCGGCGCAGAAAGGCACCAACACGGGTAATACGAGGGTCGTCCTTTTGTGCCTGACGAAACTCCTGACTTCCGGACTGGTACATTGTGCGGAATTTGTAGACCTTGATGATTTCGCGGTTACGACCGCTGCGAGCTTGACAAAATAATGCCGGCCCGGTGCTGTCCAGCTTGACGATGATGGAGATCAGCGCCATAAGCGGAAACAGTATGAGCAGTGCAAGTGACCCACCGACGAAATCTTCCAGACGTTTGGCTGCAGCACCGATGCCCGAAATGGGCTTCAAGGTACTGTTGTCAACTGTTACGAGGGACCGCCAATGACCCGGATGAGCGACGCCGTCCACGATGGGGGCGTTTGCTGATTCAACCTTGTCGGCAAGATCGGCGTTGTTATTATTATTGATAATCTTGGCGCTAGACACCTACTTCTCCCTGAGTCTCAAACTTGAGTTCGAGTACGTTTGTTGTGGGCGTCATTTTAACCTCAAAAGGTAGCCAATCAGTCGATTTGCTCATGGTATTGTCACATCAATTCACAAGTCACGCACAAAACTGTGACGCATTGGAATTCAAACGCCGATTGGTTAACGAATCGATTCATGGAGCGCTAGTCAATCTGTTCACGATAGTAAGCGTAGTGTCGCGGCGTTGGCGTAGATGAACCGTTAAGTATGCACCCGTTCACACGTACACCAGAAAATGATAAACGCTTCAACGCCTCGGTTAATTGAGGCTCTTTCACTTCGCCTTCCTTGATCACCATGATGCTGCTGCCAGCATGTTTTCCCAGTGATGCAGCGGTGGCAACACTGAGCACTGGCGGTGTGTCGATGATGGCGATATCGAATCGAGGGGCCACCACCTGCATAAACGCACCAAACTCTTTGTCACTAGGCATTTCTCTGCCTACCTCGCCTCCCATAAAACCGCGTGGAATGCAGTACAGATTCTGCACCGATGTGGGTTTCACTGTTTCTTTCAACTCGGATTTGCCACGCACAACTTCGGGTAAACCTGGTCCCATCGACAAGCCTAGTTGCTTGTGCAGCTGACCGCGCTGGTAATCAGCATCAATCAACAGTACACGTTTGCCTGCTTGAGCTAACAACACGGCAAGGTTCATACTGACAAATGATTTACCCATGCTAGGCAGTGGGCTGGTAATCATCAGCACATTGTTCGCCGCACCATCCATGACATCTTCAAGCATGGATCGCAGGCCACGCAGATTTTCTATCGAATAGTCTTCGGGTTTGCTTAATGCCAGTACATTGCTGTTTGCAGGCGCCAGTTCCTTGCTGCTTGACGATGCGCCCGGTAACAGGCGTCGTGGGTCAACTGTGGCTGCATTACCCAGCCGCTTCTGTGCTCCACTTTTCGGTATGTTCATGAATACCGGTAAGCCGGATGCGCGTTCAAGTGATTCCTGATCGGCAATAACGGTTGACAGTGCTGAGCGCAGCGTCAGGTAGAGCATGTACAGGAACAGCGTGGCGAGCGTGCCTCCAACCATAGCCAGCAGCGGGTTGGGCGAGATTGGTTTACGTGGTGTTAGTGCCGGGTCCCACAAGCTCACCTGACTCACAAATGCTTTTTGGTCTCGTTCCAGCTTGTTCAGCGCATCGACCGTTTCGTTGTAAATTTCCGTGGTTCGATCAACATCGTTCTGCAACACTGATAGTTGTCTTTCAACTTCCGGGGCACTGACCACTCGGCCAGAATAGCGCCGGCGCTCCGCGCGGATTTTCTCGATATCTTTAGTGAGTCGCTTTATATCGGGGTGATCGATCGTATAGCGCGACTGTTTCTGATCAAGTTCGATTTGTAAATCGGATATTTGTGCGTCCAGGCGCTCCATTTGACGAATGGCTGTATCGGTCTGAACTTGCCGGCTGTAGCTACCTGTTTTCTTCCGATAGTCAGCCAGTGCTTCCTGTGCAGCGAGGTAGTTAGCCTCTACCTGTGGAAAACTCTCACGGTAAAACTCAAGCTTGGCATCAGCGTCGCGAGTTTCGGTGTTAAGTTTTACGCTGCTGTACTCCTGGGCGATAGAGTTAACCAGATCAGCCGTTTCCTGCGGATCTTCACCACGCAATTTGATGTTGATCATGCTCGACTTTGCATCAGACGTTTCTGTGATCAGGTTCGAGCTAAGATCTGAGATAGTGGTTTGCAGTGAATGTTTAGTCAGTGCGAATTCAACACCTTCGGGTGCGACAATTTCTGCGACCATTAATTGCAGCGGTTGATACGGCGAAAGATCAACAACGATATTTTCCCCGACAGAAGCTTGATCGATTACGCTCAGACCATCGCGTTGCAGCGAGTATTGATTGTCTTCCAGCACGGTCAGCGTCAGGCCTTCATCTTCCCATTCTCTCGGCACAGAAAATTGCGCAACTTCGAGTGCTGTTTCGTTCCAGGCATACGATTTCGCAAAGCCAATACTGCTAATCCAATCGGCCAGCGCTGGAACGCGCTCAGTCACATCACCAAGAACGGGGATTTTCTTCGGTTCTACCGAGGTACGCAGGTTGTATTGTTCAACTATCGGGTTCAGGACTTTGCGGGATCGAAGTATATTGGCTTCTTCTTTAAGATCTTTTTGAGGCCTCCATAAATCTGGTTGACCATCGTTCGCCAGCTTGCCTGTATCGCTAACTTCCAAGAGCGTGGCAGCTTCATAAGTCGGTGCTTTACTGATCAGATAAAGCGTTGCCAGACCGATGCCAAGCAGCAGCGTTAACAGCAGGCCGAATTTATGCCTTAGTAGCAGCCGCAAATATTCTTTTGCGTCGCTCGTTGCGGGTACGGTGGCATATCCTTGCATAGGACCACCGGGCGGCATGTAATTAACAGTTTTCATTCAAGAATACTCTTTTTCCGTCCTGCTTGAACCGGGCTAATTAACTTGAACGGAACCGGAGTATAGTGCTCATTCGGTAGTGCGTTTTGATTACACACATACACGCCGCTTCCTTTCTGACATCACAATGACTGACCGTTCGCTTATCGCCAAAAAGGTCAGAAAACCCTTGGTCCGTTACGGGAGGTGGCGCGTAAAAAAACTGACGCAACCGGTGCCGCGGATGTCATTTGCGGCAGCCCGTAATTGTAACAACTCGACCGACTCTCATTGTGACGTTGTATTAACAATGCCCCAGGTTCTTCAGTTCCGGTATTTTTCCGTGATTGATCAGGTAACTTGCCCGAAGAAATTACGCTCCCGCGATAGCTACGCAGAAGAATCAGGCAAAATAGTTCTGCCATGTATAGCAATTACGGCCATCTGGCCAGCTCCAAGAGAGCTATCTATCGCCTTGGTCGTCAAATACGCTGAAAATGTGACCTTGCTCGCCGAAAGCAGCGCGATTGAGCCGGAAAGTGTAGTCAATCCGATCGAGTGAAAAGTGATGAATTATGAGTTATTTTACATGAAATCGGATGCCCACTCGGTTGCTGTCGGGCATTCTGGCAGGCTTTGGAAAAGGCGCTGGCGAAGGTTACTTATTGTGGTCAGCATCCTTCAGCTGAATCTCGGGTGTTCTGAACTCAAAGATGACGATACCAGGGTAGAAGCAGCCAATCCGCCGGCCGAGTTAGTTGCAGGCATTCTACGGTCGGCCAGAGATACAGCCAGCATTAGTGCGACGAGTCAATCTGATATAAAAAGTAGTGCTTTTATCCATCCCGATCAGGTGTTCGAATTCTGGATGTATTTGGCGATACTTACGGACAAAGAAGGCCAGACCTATGCTTTTCAGCAACGTTTTGCTCGTATAAAAGTGGCATCTGATGCGCTCTCGACAGAATCTGAATGGCACTATTCGGCTGTGGTAGCCGTTGATTTTCAATTCCATATGGTGCCAACCGGACCCTCACTGGCACGACAATTTGTCGAGCGTGAGGCGTTGGCGCTGGCGGGTACTGATCCAGTGCGGCAACGCGTCTGGTCAGGTGCTTACAGTACCCAACGACTCGGACCAGAGTCCTGTCGGTTTTCCGCAGAGGTCAATGTTCCGCAGTTGCAATTGCGTTTTAATGAGCCGACCGTTGATGGTGGTGTCTGTGGCTCAACCCTGACTGGCAGCGTTGATCGTATGGCTGGGTTGTCTGTGTCGCGCAGCGGTGCACTACAGGTCAAAGGCCGATGGCTTGAACAGTAAAGCAACAACGAACTGGACGGATATGGCTGGGTTGTCCGGGGCTGGGGGATTCCGCCTGATACCGCAGGTGCAGCCGTGGTTTTCGATCGAGCCTGGTTAGTGCTAAAAGATCAGCAACAGCGGCCACGTGGACTCCAGCTCCAACGATCTCGACGAGCATCGGGCCGTGGCCCTGAAATTACCACCGCAATCACAACCAGCCTGGGCTCGCTATCGGATATCAAACTGGATTCGACAAATTTGAACGCTCAGCTCGCCGACAGCCATGACAGATCTGGCAACAATCTCCCGAAGTCCTGGCACTTGCAACTATCGGATTTGGCCTTGGACGTAAGCTTATCGCCGGTTACTGATCCTTCGGTCAACGTGAGTCTTCCAGGTCCATTTTGGTTCGGTGTAGTCGCCGTGAATGGCTCGCAAAGTGGGTTTGGTTTTATCGAGTACAGTCAACCGTGATCATTGGAATCATTCGCAATGGGAAGCCTCTGCGTGTTTTAAATCCCGGGCTGTTGTTGGTGTCTGTGGCAATGCTGCTTCTAAGCGCCTGTGGTGATGAAACTGACTCCGAGTCCTTTACTGGGCCAAATGAAGATTCGAAAAGTGCGGGTGAATTGAAACAAGAATCTGGCACTGTGCTGACTCACATACCGGCGGGCAAACAAAGAGCGGGTGATGCCAAGAAGGGCAAGCGTGCATTGTTAAACGAGCCGATTGTTTCATGTGGATTGCCGCTGAGTGCTTTGTCCCAGCTTGATGTCGAAACCCCCTATGTCTTTTCAGACAGACAGGGTAGTGCTGGCCGATTGCCTTACAACTTGAATCTGATTACTGACGAAAACGGTGTTGAGCTTGCAGCAAGCAATTGCTTGGCCTGTCACGCCGCACCGTTATTCGGTGAATTGGTTATTGGACTGGGCAACGAATTTCTGGACTTCACGCAGAACGCATCCATTCCTGTAGAGCAGGCCGGTGCGTTGGTAAGCGGTGAATCAGAGATACTGGCGTGGGAAAAGTTTGCCGATCGGATTGCTGTGATATCAACTTACATGCAAACGGAAACCATCGGGGTCAATCCGGCGAACAATCTGACATTTGCACTGATGGCGCATCGGGATGTTAAAAGCATGCAATGGCTGGATAAGCCCCGGCTCGAGTTGCCACCGATTCGGGTACCACCGGTCAGCGTACCCCCCTGGTGGCGGATGAAAAAGAAACACGCGATGTTTGCTATGGGTGAAGGGCGTGGAGATCATGCCAGTATCATGATGACTGCAGCGATACTGTGTACAGACTCATTGCAGGATTTGGCACAGCTGGATAAATACGCTCCTGATATAAGTGCGTACATCAAAAGCCTTGAACCACCCGCCTATCCATTCCCCATCGATAATCAATTGGCGAAGGAGGGTGAAGTGGTTTTTGAAAAAAACTGCAGTCAATGCCACGGCACTTACGGCGATCAGCACACGTATCCGAATCTTCTGGTAGACATTGACGTGGTCGGTACCGACCCAACATTGGTCGATTTCGCGTTCTCTGCCGGTGCTGATTATGTTGACTGGTTCAACCAGTCACCGTTTGGTGATACTGCCTCGGCCCAGCCCGGCCGTGGTTATGTGGCGCCACCACTGGATGGTGTCTGGTCTACCGCTCCGTTTCTTCACAACGGTAGTGTACCCACTATAAGAGCCGTCCTCGACAGCGCAACTCGACCTCGAATGTGGCACCATCGAGACCGGAGCAGCGCGGCCAAAACCAGCTACAACCAGATCGATTTGGGCTGGCATTTCATCGAACCGTCTGCCCAGGAGAAAGATGCGTCAGGAGCATGGCTTTACGATACCAACAAACCAGGCTATGCAAACCACGGGCATTACTTTGGTGATGGCCTTGAACACCATGAACGGGATGCGGTGATCGAATATTTGAAAACGCTGTAGTCAACCGTTCCTTTTTATATGTAATAGAGTTTAAGTTATAGAGTTTCGCACATGTTATTAAAAACACCTTATCTACTTTTTCTTGGCGATGCGGCCGATCCATTGGCGGCTAAAGTTGCGCAGGGAATAAAAGACTGGCGACCTGACCAATGTATTGGTCAGTTTCGTCAGGAAAATTGCAACGCCGACCTGGGAATAGAAGACCTGACTATTGCGCAAGCTTGTGAACGTGGTGCTAAAACGCTGGTGGTAGGCGTCGCGAATCGCGGTGGTGTTATTAGTGAGTCATGGCTGGCAGTTTTCGAAGAAGCCCTTAATGCCGGAATGGATATCGCATCAGGCTTGCATAACTTGCTGGTTGACGAACCGCGGCTGGCATCGCTGGCTGAAAAAACCGGTCGCGCATTAATCGATGTTCGTGTACCTCAACATGAGTACCCGATTGCAAACGGCGTTAAACGCACTGGTAAGCGTTGTCTGGCAGTTGGTACTGATTGTTCCGTAGGAAAAATGTATACCGCTTTAGCGTTGGAAAAAGCGCTGCACAAGCAAGGCAGGGCGGCGTCGTTCCGAGCAACTGGACAAACCGGCATTCTAATCACTGGCGATGGCGTACCGCTGGATGCAGTCGTGGCTGACTTTATGGCTGGGTCGGTTGAATGGCTGACGCCTGATAACGATGCTGAGCACTGGGACTTGATCGAAGGACAAGGCAGCCTGTTCCATGCAAGTTATTCGGGAGTCACGCTGGCATTGATACACGGTGGGGCGCCAGATGCACTTATCTTATGTCATGAACCGACACGTGAACACATGCGTGGCCTGCCAGGATATACGTTGCCTTCACTTGAACAATTGCGAGATATGGCCTTAAGCCTTGCACATGTTGTAAACCCTGATTGCAAGGTCGTTGGCATTTCAGTCAATACTGCTTCTATGTCTGAAGCCGAGGCGAAAAAATATCTTTCAGATTTAGAAGCCAGAATGGGGCTGCCTGCGGTTGACCCATTCAGAGACAGCGCAGAACGTCTGGCCAACGCACTGTCATGAACCTGGTTGTAACCATAGATTCGTTTCGACTAGCACAAGTATTCACTATCTCGCGAGGATCTCGCACTCAAGCCGATGTCCTTACGGTCAAGCTCGAGGATGATGGCGTGGCCGGTTTCGGTGAATGCGTACCCTACGCTCGTTATGGTGAAACAATCGAGTCCGTGCAAGCGCAGCTTGATTCGGTGCGCGGTGCAATTGGTGAGGGTATGACGCGTATTGAGCTGCAAAACGCTTTGCCAATAGGCACTGCGCGAAACGCACTCGATTGTGCCATGTGGGACATCGAAGCAAAGAAAGCCAACTCCACGGTATGGCAGCTTGCCGGACTCGAAGAGCCCAAGCCTGTTACGACCTGCTTTACCCTGTCGTTGGAGCCGCCTGAAAAGATGTTGGAGGCTGCGACCAGAAACAGGGATATGCCGATTTTAAAAATCAAACTCGGCGGTGAAGGTGATCTGGAACGGTTGCGTGCCGTTCGTCAGGGTGCGCCTGATAGCCAGCTGGTCATTGATGCAAATGAAGGCTGGAGTGTTGCGGACTATCATCAAATGGCACCTGCAATGACTGAACTTGGGGTGGCTTTGGTGGAACAGCCATTGCCGGCTGACAACGATGAAGCACTGCTAGGCTTAGACAGAAGCTTGCCAGTGTGTGCCGACGAATCTTGCCACGATCGTGCATCCCTGGAAAAACTGCATGGCAAGTATGATTTTATTAACATCAAACTGGACAAGACTGGCGGTTTGACTGAAGCACTGGCACTAAAGGCAGCGGCTGAAGACGCTGGGTTTAAAATAATGGTTGGTTGCATGGTCAGTACATCACTTGCCATGGCACCGGGTATTCTCGTTGCACAAGGTGCACACGTTGTCGATCTTGACGGCCCGCTACTGCTGGCGGAAGACCGTACACCGGCCATAGAGTTCAATGGTGCCACAATGAAGCCAGCCCATTCGACTTTGTGGGGGTAGTGACTGCTAAGTAGAGAACCAGTTGAGATGTTATGTGCTTCAGAAAAAACTTTCTGAATGAGTGACTTTCTGATTAACCGACTTTCTGACAAGAGACGGCTGACCGAAGATTGTCGGCCAGCCGGATGTTTTGGTTTAGCGGAATATAGCTGAGGGTATTTGCTCAGGACTTGTTCGCGCGATTGACGATTTTTTCGTCAACCTGTTTGCCGACTTTTTCCACACCATTCGCCACGTTATTTTTGATCTTGTTGAACATACCATCTTCGTTCTTTACTTCAGAACTGATACGTTCGCGAACGCCACTGGTTTTTTCGCGAAATTTCCCAGCCGTTTCAGAATGGCTGGCTTCTGTTATCCGCTCGCCAAGTTTGCTGCTTGCTTCAGCGGACTTCTTTTTCACGTTGGCCACCACGTTACCAACTTTGTCCTCTTCATCACCTTCACCAAGTGCTGTGAAACTGGCAAATAAACCTTTGTCACTAGCAACGTTCTCGTCGTGCAAATGGGCATCGACCCACTGCTTTTCATTAATGCCGTTAAGTAGAAGCCACACGAATACCGCGAGCAAAAACAGTGTAATTAACCAGATCATTAAAACCTCCGGGTCAGGATGGGAATAGGGTGTTCAGACGAAACCAATGCGCATTAATGTAAATCAAGCCATTGTTAACTCGACCATTGTAAATCAAGCCAGCTTGGCGCGCTACGGTAACAACCTTACGTGAACAAGAATTGTTCCACATGGTAAGGCTAACACTCGATATGAATTGTCAACAATTGCATAAACGCTCATTGAGTTTGCCGGGGTTAATTCGTCGGTGTGTTGGCGATACCATCAGGCGCACTATTCCTTATGCCATAGAGTTCGCCCCTTTCGTTATAGGGTTGGTATAAAAATGACCACTATGAGCGCCAGAATAAGTGTTTATAGTATCTATTGGCTGCATAGCGCCATGATGGTGCAGTACAATTCCGGGGTGCAGTTCGAGGCACGAGCTCAATGAAAAACCATTATTGGTGCACTTTTCGCTGAGCAATTACAGCTGTTGGTTGCGAAAAGCCCAACTTCACGCAACCGGTTCAGTACGGCCAGATTCAATTGTCTGATCTTAATATTGTCTGATCTACAATTGTATGATTGTTGTCCAGTTTTCTAGCAGGAGTCCCCGGGTGGATATTGGTGTTCCAAAGGAAAGTCACGAAGGTGAGCGTCGCGTCGCGCTGACCCCTGAAACCGCAAAACATATACAAAAGCTCGGGCATACTTTGCGTGTCGAATCTGGTGCCGGACTTGAGGCAAATATTGCCGATCAGGCTTACCTTGACGCTGGTGTCGATGTTGTTAACGATACGAAATCACTGTACCAACAGTCCGATCTCATTCTAAAGGTCAGAGCTCCCGGTACTCACCCTACGCTGGGTAGCGAGGTCGATTTGCTTAAACAAGGATCGGCATTGGCCAGTTTTATCTGGCCCGCACAAAACGAATCGTTAATGCAGAAAATGGCTGAGCGCGATTTAACCGTTCTCGCTCTGGATTCAGTGCCGCGTATTTCTCGAGCGCAGAAACTCGATGCTCTGAGCTCGATGGCTAACATCGCAGGTTATCGAGCTGTGGTTGAAGCTGCCAATCATTTTGGCCGATTCTTTACCGGACAGGTTACTGCGGCGGGAAAGGTGCCACCGGCTAAGGTTATGGTTATTGGTGCTGGTGTTGCTGGCCTTGCGGCAATTGGAGCGGCAAAAGGCATGGGCGCTATTGTGCGTGCCTTTGACACCCGGCCAGAAGTAAAAGAACAAGTAGAGAGTATGGGCGCGGAGTTTCTCGAACTGGATTTCGAAGAAGAGGACGATGCAGCTGGTGAGGGTGGTTACGCCAAAGTCATGAGCAAAGCGTTTATCGATGCAGAAATGGCTTTGTTCCGTGAGCAGGCAAAAGATGTTGACATCATTATCACCACCGCGCTCATTCCTGGTAAACCCGCACCTGAATTGATCACCACAGACATGGTTGAGTCGATGAAACCGGGAAGCGTTATTGTTGACCTGGCTGCAGAACAAGGTGGTAATTGTAAACTGACCAAAGCAAACGAGGTTATCAAACACGGCGATGTCACGCTGATTGGTTACACAGATTTACCGAGTCGTCTGGCTGCACAATCGAGCCAGCTCTATGGAACCAACTTGCGGCACTTACTCACTGATCTTACGCCTGAAAAAGACGGCGTCATCAATGTCAACATGGATGATGAAGTCATACGTGGAGCAACCGTTATAAAAAACGGTGAGATTACCTGGCCACCACCTGCACCAAAACTATCTGCAACTCCCAAACCGGTTGCTGCAACGCCAGATGCGGCGGCTATGCAGGCGGCAGCGGAAGAGGCCAAACCCTCGGGTGTTAAAACGCTTATCGGTGCTGCCGTTGGCGTGTTGGCATTACTGGCCATTGGTCGAGTCGCTCCGGCCGATTTCATGAGTCACTTTACTGTGTTTGTGTTGGCTTGTTTTATCGGCTATCAGGTAATTTGGAATGTAACTCCGTCGTTACATACACCTTTAATGAGTGTGACCAATGCAATAAGCGGCATCATCGTGGTGGGAGCCTTGTTGCAAGTGTCATCGGGTTCGGGGTTTGTCGCTTTTCTTGCGGCTATCGCCATACTCATTGCCAGCATTAATATCGCTGGTGGTTTTCTCGTTACTCAGCGCATGCTGAAGATGTTCAGGAAATAATAAAATGAATCCAGGTATGGTTACAGCGGCGTATATTGTAGCCGCCATCTTGTTTATCCTGAGTCTTGCCGGGCTTAGCAATCAGGAAACTGCACGGCGCGGAAATCTCTTTGGTATAGCCGGTATGGCTATTGCCGTACTCGCTACTATTTTTGGTGCAGATGTCACATCGTACACCTGGCTGATCATAATGATGGCCATCGGCGGATCTATCGGTGCGTTTCTGGCCAGTCGTGTGCAAATGACAGAAATGCCAGAGCTGGTGGCCATTTTGCACAGCTTTGTCGGACTTGCGGCTGTACTCGTTGGTTTTGCCAGTTATCTCGATCCGGACTCGCACCTGGAAGGAGCCGCCGGTACGATTCATAACGTTGAAATTTATCTTGGCATATTGATTGGTGCTCTGACGTTTACCGGTTCAGTTGTAGCCTTCGGTAAGCTCAATGGCAAAATCGGCAGTCAGCCATTAATGCTGCCTCATCGGCACCTGCTAAATCTTGGCATTGGTGTTGTCTGTATTATTCTCCTGTTCATTTTTCTCGGTACGGGCAAAGGTGCAGGCGTTGCCATATTGGTGTTGATGACATTGCTGGCATTTGCGTTTGGTATCCACATGGTTATGGCCATCGGCGGTGCAGACATGCCGGTTGTTATTTCCATGCTGAACAGCTATTCAGGTTGGGCGGCAGCTGCAACCGGTTTTATGTTGTCAAACGATTTGCTCATTGTCGTGGGTGCACTGGTTGGTAGTAGTGGTGCCATCCTTAGTTACATCATGTGCCGGGCAATGAATCGAAAATTTCTCAGCGTGATAATGGGAGGGTTTGGTAACGCGCCGACATCGACTGCCACAGATGGTGATGAAGAGCAGGGTGAGGTCGTCTCAATCTCGGCAGAGGAGGTTGCGCAACTTTGCAAAGACGCCAATTCAGTGGTGGTTGTGCCTGGCTATGGAATGGCTGTTGCGCATGCTCAACATCCGGTGTCTGAATTAACCACGCAATTGAAAAAAGCCGGTGTCGATGTGAAGTTCGCGATTCATCCGGTAGCAGGGCGTATGCCCGGGCACATGAACGTGCTGCTTGCCGAAGCTAATGTACCGTACGATCTCGTGCTGGAGATGGATGAAATCAATGATGAGCTGGGCGAGGTTGATGTGGTTATTGTTATCGGCGCAAACGATATAGTTAACCCATCAGCATTGGAAAATCCGAACAGTCCTATCGCCGGCATGCCGGTGTTGGAAGTCTGGAATGCCAAACAAGTGATTGTATCGAAACGCGGTATGGCGACTGGTTATGCCGGTGTAGAGAACCCGTTGTTCTTCCGCGAAAATACAAGAATGTTGTTTGGTGATGCGAAAGACAGTGTGAACGCAATACTTACCAGTTTATGACGGGTAGGTATTGCCGATGAGTCTGGCGTCAAGCACATTCGGCAGGCTCTATCGATGGTTTCACATTGGCACGATCTTCTTATCGCACTTGTCATTGCGCATAATAGTTGATTGCGCATAATCTATTTATCACGCAATACCCAAAAAAGTGCATGGAATTGTTGGCACGCTTTTATTTCGCGCTAAGCACTTTTCAATTGGCATTATTCACTTTGCGTCAGTCACTTTGCGTCGTGCATTCAGGCGAACCCTGCAGACTTGGCCTGAGCAAGGCTGCCACCGGATGAGCAACCAGGGAAGTTAGCGCAAAGTCGCAAGGCTAGCTCTGGAAATCGTTGCTCAGGTGTGTTCCCGCTTGTGCATTAGCAATTCGTTCCGACCACGATGGTCGTTCAAAGACACTTACTCAGCTGAAGCCAGCAACGTTGCGTTGCCACCAGCCGCTGTAGTATCAATGCATACATGTCGTTCAACACTAAAACGTGTTGTGTCGCCCGAATGCGTAACAAATGGCAATATGCGCCCTGCTCTTTTTGCCAAAGCTTGCCTGAATGCGGCTGCGTTTATCGTGGATCCGGAAAACGCAACAGCATCTATCTCTTGCAGATCAGTGATGAGACCGATTGGCAAAGTCGCTTGTAGTATTGAGAGTGAGTTTGTCTGAGCAAACCGAGTAACGAATGAATCGTCTAAAGGCTCCGGGCAAAGTGCAAGCACCGCGCAACCTGCGGATAGAGCGGTTTCGCAAAGTGCCTGGCACGAGTTCGCATCATTGCCAACAACCAATACCTTCCCACAAGCATGCAAGCTTAGTTGATTGCTTTCACCTGTTGGTCCCGGCAGTAACCATTCGTTGTCGTTACCCTGTTGCCTCTGTGGCAGAGTTAACGCAGCCAGTCGCTGTTGTATATCATCAAATGTAGCGTCGTTTACAAGCTTGTCGATACTGTCCGTTGCCTTGCTTAAGTTCAGGCAACTCGCGTCGGGTTGATAGAACCTGGGTAAGTAATGTGGTCCTCCGGCTTTAGGGCCGGTACCGGAAAGGCCTTCGCCACCAAAGGGTTGTGAACCAACAATGGCACCGATCTGATTACGGTTCACGTAAATGTTTCCAGCATGTATTCGGTCAACAATGTGTTGTACTCGATCGTCTATACGAGTGTGCAGGCCAAACGTTAATCCATAACCACTAGCGTTGATGCTATCAACAATTTTATTTAGTTCATTTGATTTGAACGTGGCAACATGCAATACCGGTCCAAAAATTTCCTCGGACATCTCTTCAATTCCGGAGACTCGAACAATTGTTGGTGAACAAAACGTACCAGTTTCAGGCGTCGCAATTTGTTTTATAACCTGCCCGCGTTTTTTGCGATCATTAATGTAATCGTTTATTTTCTGTTGCGCCTGCTTGTCAATGACCGGACCGATGTCAGTGCTTATGTCCCACGGATTGTCAGTTTTCAAAGTGTCCAGCGCACCGCTTAGCATGGTGAGCAAGCGTTGCTCTGCCTCTTCCTGGACATAGAGAATGCGCAAGGCTGAACAACGCTGTCCGGCGCTTTGAAACGCCGACATCACCACATCACGAACCACTTGTTCTGTTAAGGCAGTGGTGTCAGCTATCATTGCATTCAAACCACCGGTTTCGGCAATCAGCATTGGGTCGGGTATGACGCGCTCTTCAACGTGAGCAGACAACGTGGACTCAATGTGTTTTGCAACACCGGTTGAACCGGTAAAACATACGCCGCTTAAGCGGGTATCGCTAATGAGCCGGTTGCCAACCGTGGCTCCGTCACCCGTAAGCAACTGCAAGGCGGCAACTGGCACACCGGCCTCGTGCAACAGCGCCACCGCTCGTGCTGCAATTAAAGGAGTTTGTTGAGCCGGTTTGGCTATCACGGTATTGCCCGCCGCGAGCGCCGCAGATAGCTGTCCTGTGAAAATGGCTAACGGGAAGTTCCAAGGGCTGATACAGGCTATTACACCACGTGGTAGACGTTGTTCTGGCTGTAGTAGTGACTGGGCTGCATAGTAGCGCAGGAAATCAACGGCTTCGCGCACCTCCGAAATGGCATCCGATAGATGTTTACCCGCCTCCCGTCCAATAAGTGCACACAGTTCTGCAATATGTGTTTCGTACAGGTCGGCCGCCTGCTCCAGAGCATGACTGCGTTTTTCGGTTGATAACCCGGACCACGCTTGTGCTGGCAATGCGATTGAATCTGTAATGGCGTTGTCAACGTCGGAATCGCTTGATTCAATCACCGTGCCCACAAGGTCGTCCGGGTCGGCCGGGTTAAGTACGTTACATTTCTTTGATGATTCGCTGGGCGACACCAATAGTGGTTGGGCAGACCAATGCGTAGTTTTGAATTTGTTGCGAGCATCAAGTAAAACCTGAATCGATGCCGGGTCGTTTATTCGATAACCTTTCGAGTTGACGCGTTCGGGCAGGAACAGCGACAAAGGCTTTTTGATCGAAGGGTGTTCAGTGTCGGTAAATGATTCAGTTTCTTCAATCGGACATCTTGCAACATCCATTGGTGACAAATCAGTATTCACGATTTGATTAACGAATGAGCTATTTGCTCCATTCTCCAATAAGCGTCTAACCAGATAAGCTAACAAGTCAACGTGCGCACCCACCGGTGCATAGATACGGCAGCGTGTACCGTATTTTTTCAGCACGTGCTGATGCAAAGCTTCACCCATGCCATGCAGACGCTGGAATTCGTAGCTGCTTTTGTCTTTACCCGCAAGATAATGAATCGCGGTAACGGTATGCGCGTTGTGAGTAGCGAATTGCGGGTAGATCACATGTCGATTGTCTAACAGGCGTTGTGCACAAACCAGATAGCTTAAATCAGTGTGGGCTTTGCGCGTGTAAACCGGAAAGTTTGCCAGACCAAGTTCCTGTGCCTGTTTGATTTCGGCATCCCAATATGCGCCTTTGACCAAACGCACCATAATACGACGTTGATGATGATCGCATTGATCAATTAGCCAGTCGATAACTGGAAGCGCGCGTCGTGAATATGCCTGCACAACAACACCGAATCCACTCCAGTCCGGCACACTGACGTTTTTTATCAAGCTTGCGATTATATCGAGCGAAAGATCGAGCCGATCAGCTTCTTCAGCATCTATGTTTAGCCCGATGTCAGCCTTGGCTGCCATATCAACCAGCGTTTGAACGCGGGGTAGCAGTTCAGTCATGACTGCATCGTGCTGACAGTATTCATAGCGCGGATGCAGCGCGGAGAGTTTGATCGAAATGCCTGGCTTGGTGGCAACGTCTTCACCAGAAACGTTTGCAATTTTTTCGATTGCTTGCGAATAAGCCTGAAAGTAGCGGGTCGCGTCATCGTGTGTACGCGCAGCTTCACCCAGCATGTCGTAGGAGTAGGTGTAGCCGCGCGCCTGCATGCCCTGCCCGCGCCGGATCGCGTCACCGATGGTCTCGCCCAGCACGAACTGATGCCCCATCTCTTTCATCGCCCGGCCCACCGCGAC
>CALJNA010000095.1 GCA_937981955.1 uncultured Granulosicoccaceae bacterium | reverse complement strand
ACAAAGTGTGCGCCTTTCACTGCACTATCGGAAAACAGCACGCCATTGTTGGCAACGATACCAACAGGAATACCGTGAATATGGGCAAAGCCTGTGACCAGGGTTGTGCCGAAGCGTGGTTTGAATTCATCAAACTCCGATGCATCCACCACGCGTGCAATCACTTCACGCACATCGAACGGTATGCGTGGATCAGCCGGCACGACCCCTAAAAGATCACTCGGCGAGTACGCTGGCTCCAGCACCGGTTTATGTACCACAGTTGTTGGCTTTGTTTCATTTAAACCAGCAACGATGTCTCTGGCTAATTGCAAAGCATGCGTATCGTTCTCGGCCAGATGATCTGCAACACCCGATAAGCGCGTGTGAGTATCACCACCACCCAACTCTTCTGCACTAACTTCTTCACCGGTTGCGGCCTTAACCAGTGGTGGACCGGCAAGAAAGATGGTTCCCTGTTCTCGAACAATAATAGTTTGATCCGACATTGCCGGTACATAAGCACCGCCGGCGGTACACGAACCCATGACCACAGCTATTTGCGCAATGCCTTTTGCCGACATGGATGCCTGATTAAAAAAGATGCGACCAAAGTGATCACGATCAGGGAAGACTTCGTCCTGATTCGGCAAGTTGGCGCCACCACTGTCGACAAGATAGATACACGGTAGTCGATTCTCTTCAGCTATGGCTTGCGCGCGTAAGTGCTTTTTAACTGTAAGCGGAAAATAGGTACCGCCTTTAACAGTGGCATCGTTACACACAATCATGCACTCTCGCGAATGCACCGTACCGATGCCAGCGATAACACCGGCACAGGGCACTTGATTGTCGTAATGATCCCAGGCAGCAAACTGACCGATTTCCAGAAAAGCCGACCCAGGGTCTATGAGAGCGTTAATACGATCGCGCGGTAACAGCTTTCCTCTGGCCAAATGCCGCTGACGAGATTTCTCACCACCGCCTTGCATGATCTGAACAGCTGCGCTACCGACAACATCGATACTGGCTTGCAATGCAGCATTGTTCTGACTGAATGCATCGTCACGCGTATTTATGGCACTGGTGATTTTCATTTTGAATACATGATCAGACAGTTTCTTTGAAAAGCTCACGGCCAATTAACATTCGGCGAACTTCGCTGGTACCAGCACCAATCTCGTACAACTTTGCATCGCGCAGCAGTCTTCCAGTTGGGTACTCATTCGTGTAACCATTACCACCCAGTGCCTGAATAGCTTCAAGCGCACACCATGTGGCTTTTTCTGCCGAATATAAAATACAACCTGCGGCATCTTTCCTGGTGGTTTCACCACGATCACACGCAGCGGCAACAGCATAGACATAAGCTCTAACGGCACTGGTGGTGCTGTACATATCAGCAAGCTTGCCCTGCATTAACTGAAACTCGCCAATAGCCTGACCGAATTGTTTTCGTTCATGAACGTACGGCATTACCACATCGAGACAAGCAGCCATAATGCCGACCGGACCACCTGACAAAACGACACGTTCATAGTCAAGGCCCGACATTAAAACATTCACACCCCGACCTTCCCCACCAAGAATATGACTGGGCGGTACTTTGCAGTCTTCAAATATAAGCTCACAAGTATTAGAGCCACGCATACCGAGTTTGTCGAGTTTTTGCGCGGTTGAAAAACCGGGCATATCTCGTTGAATAAGAAACGCCGTTATGCCTTTGGGTCCAGCATCCATATCGGTTTTGGCATACACAACCAGCGTGTTTGCATCTGGCCCGTTGGTAATCCACATTTTGTTGCCGTTTAAAACATAATGATTGCCTTCAAGGTCAGCGCGTAAAGTCATGGACACAACATCAGAACCTGAACCGGGTTCTGACATCGCGAGCGCACCGACATCCTCCCCGCTGATAAGTCCGGGAAGAAACTGTTGCTTCTGTTCTTCTGTACCGTTGCGATTAATCTGATTAACACACAGGTTTGAATGTGCTCCGTAGGAAAGCCCAACTGAGGCTGAAGCGCGACTGATCTCTTCCATGGCAACGCAATGAGCGAGATATCCCATGTTGGCGCCGCCATATTGCTCTGGAACAGTAATACCCAGTAAACCAAGCTCACCCATTTTTTGCCACAGGTCCATCGGGAACTGATTGGTGCTATCGATTTCGGCGGCACGAGGCGCAATTTCTTCGCGAGCAAAACGGGCAACGGTTTCGCGAAGCGCGTCGATCTCTTCACCGAGGCCAAAATTCAATCCGGACTCAAACATTGCAGGTGTTCTCCGCTGACAAGTTAGGGATGTGCCATGTGATGGCGGGCTCGCGACTACCCTGCGGATGCGCAAACCATGCCTGATCAGGATATGTTGACGTTAACGTTAACGTCAAGCTGTAATTTACGGCGATTTGTTAGGCAGCCACCGTTAAATCGACAGGTTTTGGTGCGTCAAATTCACGCCACAGTTGCTCGCGGCGAATTTTGGCGGATTGCATTGCTTCCGCTTTGACCGGACCGAAACCACGAATCTCATCGGGAATTGCAAGCAGAGCCTGAGCGATTTTCGCGTTATCTGCGTTAACGTCCGACATCAGACGCTGTACATCATGTTCGTACCAGCTAATCCACTGACGTTCCGCTCGCCGCTCTTTGGTGTAACCGAACAAGTCGAACGGTGTTCCGCGTAACTTCCTGCCACGTTTCAGCACAGCGAACAACTTCAAGACCCACGGACCCATCTTGCGTTTTCTGGGTCGTCCGTCTATCGATTTGCCACCAAGGATCGGTGGGGCTAGATTAAATTCGAGTGAGTAGTCACCATCGAACTGACGCGTTAACTGCTCCTGAAAAGACGGCAGGCTATACAGTCGCGATACTTCGTATTCATCTTTGTAACTGAGAATGCGCGCGTAATTGTGCGCAAGCAATTCCACCAACTTTGAATCAAGAGCACGTTCGATAACACGGGCTTCGAACTGTTTAACTGTGTGTCGGTATTTATTGGCGAGTTGCGTTCCCTGATAGGCGGTTAAATGCGCTACCCGGTGTTCAATCGTCGACTCCAAAGACATAGGCAAGCTATCGCCAGGCACATCATCTTGTTTTAACTTTGATTGCAGGGCTTCGGGGTCGGCTGCAAATTGTCTGCCCCACTCCAGCGCAGCCAGATTTTCCTTAACGGCAACACCATTTAGCGTAATCGCTTGTTGTAGCGCTGCAAGACTCACCGGAACCAATCCGTTTTGCCACGCATAACCAAGCATCATGATGTTGGTGCTGATCGCATCACCGGTGAGTTTTTCAGCAACGGACGAAAAAGACTTAAAGTGATCTGTGTTACGCACCTGTTTTTTAATCGCCTGGGCAACACCGTTTTTGCTAAAGTCCATATCGCGATGCA
>CALJNA010000094.1 GCA_937981955.1 uncultured Granulosicoccaceae bacterium | reverse complement strand
TAGAACGGGCAATTCTGTCCGGATCTGCCGCACGTTCACCGGCATCGGTTAAGCGGATGGTCAAGCGTGATTCACCAACCACAGGCAGGCTGATCGAAGGGCTGGTTGTCGATTGCACGTCGCCAAGTAAATTAGCCAGATTCGGCAAATGTGTTGACGCAAACATGACCCGACTAAACAAGTGCACCAGTTCTGCGGCGTTTTTCTTCGGATCGTCGGCCGATGCCAGCAAACCCTGCCAATATTGCGTGGTACCAAGACTTTCCAGAAACATGCATCTAACGACGGCCTTTTCATCCGGCGAAAATTTGTCCATGTTCTCCATGATGACCGCGCCAGAGTGTCCGAGCCGGGCAGCCGCAACGGCACGCTGGTCACCCTTCGCGGTTCGGTATTCCTTTACCACGGCGAGAATATCCGCCTTGTTAAGAACCTCAACCACCCTGTGGATGGCCGTACGCAGTTCATCTGCGTGCATGCTGGACTCCAAAAATACGCTTGTTAACGATAACTTAATCGGCCGAAATGCCTGATGGTTAAGCGATATTAACGCCTCTGCGCCAGGAAATACGTCTACCACCGTACATCTACGGAAAAACCTGTAAAGCCGATCAGCACTCGAAAAAGAAACTGTGACTTGGTCGACAGTCGAAAGCTAATTGTGAACCGATATTCTACACGCCATCCGAGTCAATATTCGGACACAGGCTAAATGGAAATATTTCCTGCCAAGGCTTGCAGCTGAGTTCAAAACGGCGCCACGCTGACGCCTTTCTTCGTTAGGTTTCTTACGCTTTTCGAACCCGGAACAGGCGTATGGTTCGGTTAGCTTGCCAACTTTTGCGCTTTAAGCGTTTGGGGCAGCGTCTTTACCGGCTGGCTTTAATACTTGAACTGCCTGAAAACGCTCTTTGCACAGTAGTGGCAGTCTCTGCCAGAAAGGCATGTTTGCACCACCCCAATCGGTGTAACGCAATGAATCCACCACTTCAAGTCCAACGGTATCTTGCAGTTGCTTCCAACTGTCTGAACTTCGGAAACGCACGCCCTCGCCGGCTGTATTTGCGCCCAGTTTTCGCGCAACCCAGGCGACGGCATTACTTGAAGTGACAGCGTAAATGATGCGGCTGGTCAGGTCGTTTCCGAACATGGGTTCGTAGAAGTTTTCTGTGACGAAAATAATGCCATCGTCTTTCAACATGCTTTTTGCTTTGGAAAGTGCCGCTATTTGCGTCTCGTAGGTATTCTTTTCAGAATCGGAGATTAAGTGGTGCAACACTGTACGAAAAATGATGAAATCAAATTTCTGATCTGAAGGATAAGACTCATCGAACGGTGCCAGTTGATATTCAACATTAGGACTTTCCATTTTCTGGTCCAGCGCATCAACGCCTGGGTCGACAACAGTTATTGACACCTTTGGGTTAGTACAACTCTCCGCAACCGCTTTCGCGAACGCACCAATACCACCGCCGATATCCAAACCGATCGCTTCAGCGTGACCCGCTTTTTGAAGATGTTCAATCAGGGACTGAACATCATAGCTTCGCTCGGAAGTGCCTTTGGACCAGGCAATGAATTTTTCATCGGACAACTCCTTTCTGAGGCCGTCCTTATTATCTGATGAATCCATAGGTGGATACGCTTCTGCTTTCATAAAAAGTTCGGTGTTGCTGCTGGCAGCCCACTTTTACGCCATCGCTGACATAACGGATGAATGCCGATTCAAGGGTACAGGATGGATTCCGTATCGTACGGACGTTATCCAGCCTCCGGAATGCGTATTCTTGCCTAGTTTATCGGCAAAGGGAACTCAAAACAGGTGCTTGAACTGTAAACTTTGTGGGCAACATCATGTTGTGAAATACCGCACACAGAATCTGGCCACCAAACCTTCTGACAAACCGGTGAGACGTTGGTTCAGTATGACCAGGCTAGCCATTGCAGACATCGCGCATAGTCAGGTTTGACTCGCGGCAAACTAAGTTACAAATATAGCGTTTACATCCACTGAGAGTTGACCTTCAATTTACTTCTGTCCTAATTACCAAGCTAAAACGCACTACAGACTATCTGATTCGACCAGCTTCTTTTCCCCGGTACAGTAGTTCTGTCGGCGGTTTTGATCCAATTTTCGAAAAGGCTGGGAGAGGAAGCATCAATAATTGTCAGTCCAATGCTAACCGTATAACGAATTTCTGCTCCTTCAGAGAAGAACATCCCGCAGGATAACGGTCCCGAAAGGCAAATACCCATGTGCTGCTACCGCATATATGAGACATTTTGCAGTTTTGTTTCTGCTCAGATTACGACTGCAATCAATAGATGTACGAATAATAGCTATGCCGCCCTGGCAAGCTCAGCGTTTGAGTATATTTCAAAGTAGGTAGCGATTTTAGTTAACTCAAAAAGCGATATAACTTGTGGACTCAGAGAGCAAAGTTTCAGACTGCCTTCTGGTTCAATCGCTTTCCTGATTTTCACCAAAGCACCCAGCCCGCTACTATCTAAAAAAGACACAGCTGACAAGTCAAGAATTATTTTGTTGTCTCCACTATTAATCAAATCTAACACGATGGATTTAAACTCATTTGCAGTGCTGGCTGTTAATCGCCGCTCCCGTAGAATCAGATGTGTTTCATCTGAAACCTTATTTATTTCCAATCTTATTCTCATGCTCATCGACTCGCTGTTACAACTTTGGTTTGCAAGACTGAATTTAACCTTGAGCAAATTAGCGCGCGTGGGTAGACGAACGCATTGCGTCAATTGGATACAACGTCCGTTGTTTAACCATCTTTAACGTATAGATTACTGATTTCTGATTTTACTAACCCAAATAGGTATCAAGTATTTTCGGGTCTTAATCGGATTGTCTGAATAAATATGACCTGCGACGCAAAATGCGCTGTCTCAGCCGATCAAAAGATCGACTGTTATCAATTGTATTCGCGTAGAAAATATAAAATGGATTTATTCGATCACTGGCACAGACTAATGAAAATGTTGGAGTGCGAAGATTTCGATTAGCCTATTGTCGAGATTGGTTTACATCGAATCTCATTGAGATGCATTCCATAAGTTGTATCAGTTTGCGTTGCTATCAATGAAATATAAAAGCAAAGAATATTTATGTTTCAGTGCAGTTTTAAAACATGTACGTACCTTGATGATGCATAGAAATATTGATAAGGACAGTTTGTCTGATTTAGTTATTTTTTTCATAAGTGCTTAAATCAAAGTAGTTAAAACTAACCTCCGAAAAATTCACATTGCGTTACATCCGTCAATATACGGCTCGCTAGATGCTATATTTATTTTGCCGAACGACATTCGTTCAGTCCTGAAGTATTGGCAAACATAGTTGCTAAATAGGTATATAAATGATTTATTTTCTGGATGTAAACGCACTCCTCTAAATAAAACCTAAGCGCGAAAGGCGTAAGCACGCGCTTGGAAATTTACCTGTCATAAAAATGCTTTTTTAAAAGAGGTATTACTGTGGTTGGAGTTTATGTGCGAGGGGTCTTTTTCTTTTCGCTCGTGTTTGTACAACTTTTGATGACAAGTCCGAAGTTAATGGCTGCTTCTTATTCGCTTAATGCGAGTAATCAGGGTTGGTACAACTCACTGGGCGAACACCCAATGCACGATAATACCATTACCGGATTACTGGGCGATGTCGAGTATCGTAGTTTTTTCGTTTTCCAGGTTCCTAATGAATGTGCATCGGGTGTGAAATCAGCGAGCTTATCTGTTTCATCCTCCAGCCCTTCCGCGGGCTTAGGATTGACACCTCATAATATTTCAATTAACGGACTCACACTTGATCATTCAGGAAGCATTG
This sequence comes from uncultured Granulosicoccaceae bacterium, assembly GCA_937981955.1. Classification (GTDB taxonomy): domain Bacteria; phylum Pseudomonadota; class Gammaproteobacteria; order Granulosicoccales; family Granulosicoccaceae; genus Granulosicoccus. The sequence continues at coordinate 2,395 of CALJNA010000094.1, read as the reverse complement.
GTCAAACGAATATGAGTATGAACATTTACTCAGATATGGGCACAAACCAACTCGCTCAGGTAACAATCACGAACAACGGTGATTTCACTTTTTCACAACCATTAAATCAACAAGCACTCGTTCTGTTGGAAGGCTCAGCAGCTGCACATGGTGCATTTGCCGTTGCGCTGACTCACCTGGAACCAGTCTCTCCCCAGTACATCATGGGTTACAGTGGTGCCGGGGACGTGGTTGGGCTACTGGAAATCAATTGTGAGCCGGTTGCAAGCATAACCGTTCAACAAGTGCTTACAAATGATAACAATGGCACAGCAACAGCGTCAGATTTTCAACCGCAAATAAACGGTCAACCCGTAGTGTGGGACGTGCCTGCCAGATACTTTGCGAATACTTATAACTTATCAGAAGTGATGCTGGTACCGGGGTATTCTGCCGGAGACTGGGGTGGTGATTGCAGTATTAACGGTGTGCTGGAACTGCAGCCCGGCCAATCGGCAGTTTGCACAATTACTAACGATGATATTCCTGCGACGCTTACGTTGACACATGCCGTTGTCAACGATTCAGGCGGTACCGCGACATCAGCTGATTTCTTCGCCTATGTTAATGGGGTATTCCGTAGCTGGAACGTTAATCAAACTGTGGATGCAGGAACTTATTCGCTGATAGTATCGGCTGTAGATGGCTACGTTAACAGTGACTGGCAAGGTGATTGTTCTGGTGATGGATCAATCACGTTAGCGCTTGGTGAAACGGCGAACTGTCATATCGTTAGCAACGATATGGGCGTGGATCTGATCATCGATAAATCAGTCAACGACATTAGCCCGAACATTGGAGATTTGGTTACCTTTTCAATTGTCGTGGATAACCTCGGGCCCGACACTGCAACTAATGTAAAGGTTGTTGATGTGGTAACGAGTGGACTGGAGTATCAATCCAATAGTATTTCCGGTGCGGCTCAATTAACTGACAACGACCCCTACACGAATGGACTTATATGGGTTATTCCCACATTACCGGTTGGGATGCCAGTGACATTGACGTTTCAAGCGAAAGTTTTGCCACCTTAGCGGTTAGCCAAGGTGCTGTCGCCTTCATTGAAGTGTTCGGGAAATGTCGTTATGCAAACTGATTGTTTTCATTGGTCGGGACGATAGGATTCGAACCTATGACCCCCACAACCCCATTGTGGTGCGCTACCAGACTGCGCCACGCCCCGCCGACCATTAACTAACTGATGTTATTAAATATATTTATCTACCCTAGCAACCGCTTCTCGGGAACCAACATCAGCTCGTTATTATAACTCAATCCTCTTCGAATCTGTAAAGCGAACCGAAAGGTGAAAAACTCGCCAGAAATAAAAGTACCTGATCAGTGGAATACCCCAAAAAGGCACACCGAGCGCCGTATTGCCGACGTTTGATGACTGGCTAACCACGAAGCCATAAATGGTGAAGCTGGCCGAGGAGGATATGCTTGACGCCACCGGTATACCTCTTCGGCCACCAGATAAGCTAGAACAGTTGCAGGATGAAAGTTTGCCGATAGGCTTTACGCCAATGGTTAGAGATTAGTGGATGCCGTTGCCGATCGAGCAGGCCCGGATGGCTTGGAGTTAGTCCTCCTCACCGGTAAGAATCATTACAGAGAACCAGTACACCACTAATGATCTAAACGCTCTTCCACCGCGTAAGTTCAGTCTACTCATAAATACTGGAATATAAATGGCTGACTCAATAGGGTCTCTTGGGACAACTGAGCTTAGTTTGGCAACGTTCAAGGTTGTCATAGAAAATAGCTTCGACTCAATTCTGATCACTGATGCGACTGCCAAAGGTAAAATTATCTACGCAAATAAAGCTTTTAAGAAACTCACGGGTTATGACTCTTCCGAGGTCATCGGTAAAACACCGCGAATTCTTCAAGGTGTTGGTACAGACAAAAAAGTCATTGATCGTCTTACTGTAGCGTTGAAATCAGGCAAGAAATTTGAAGGAAAAGCCATTAACTATAAAAAAGATGGCACCCCTTTCATCATGTACTGGAGAGTACTTCCAATTAAAGCTGGGAAAAAGATCGAAGCTTGGGTTGCCATTCAAAGAGAAGGTTCTGTCATCTGACTATTGAATATAACATTTAAAAAAATTGATCAAAAACTAGACGTCCACTCTGGAACTATTAAAAACTGCCCCAGCATGCTGGGGATAGACTTTTCTGATACTGTTTAAATTCCCAGACAAACAAGGAGGTTCGCATGGACGCGACCACCCAATGCCCGAGCTGCGCGGCAAACCGACAATCCATTGTGCGTGACGGACACTTTTTTCGCGCCGATGATGCCAAAGCGGTACAACGCTACCGGTGCAAAGCCTGTGGCAAGAAGTTTTCC
>CALJNA010000093.1 GCA_937981955.1 uncultured Granulosicoccaceae bacterium | reverse complement strand
TTGTCGTTGTTGTTGTTGTTCGTATCTGTATTGTTGTCTGCGTTATTATTCGAATTCGTATCGTTGTTGTCGTCGTTCATATTCGAATTATTGTCAGTGCTGTTGTTATTGGTATCGCTGCTGCTCGCACCTTGTGCGACTTGTTTGAACTTGTCCAGGCCTAGCGATCTTACTGCCACTTTTGATTTGGATGTTATTGGAGCACCTCCACCAGCGACTACCAGCCTGTTGCTATAGATTCGCGCTACCGGTGCAAGTAAACGCTCTGGCAGGGTTGCAACTTGCTCCCATTTGTTTTTTGCAGGATCATAACGAAGCACTTTGTTCCCTGCCCCATTACCGCCGGCAGTATAAATAAATCCGTTATGTACAAACGTTGAGGGTTCATTGTGGGATTCTGCTGCCGGTAAATTAGCGACGCGATTCCACTTTTTGGTATTCGGATTGAACGTGTGTACCAAGGCCACATTACCACCTGCAATCCCGGGACAGCCATCGTGCCCATGTTGCCCGCCAATGGCGTAGATAAGTCCATTGAGCACAACCGTGGAAAAGTGATTTCTTGCCGATGGCATACCAGCAGAACCGGTCAGATTCTTCCAGCCTGATGATGGCGAATTTAAATTATATTCATAGTTATAATTTACGTCGCACTTGGCTTGTGAATCTACGCCACCGAACATATAGATCTTGTTGCCGACCAGTGCGGCACCGCCTCCAGCCATTGGCTTGGGTAGTTTCGGACCTTTTCGCCACTTATTATTATTTAAATTGTAAATCCAGACCTCGTCAGTCACGCGACCAGGATGTGCGCCAACGCGACCTCCAAGTAACCAGACATCTGCGCCCACTCTGACGGTGCCGGTGTGAGTCACTGCTGTGCCCTGGCTTACCGAAGTCGTGCTGAGCAGTGTCCATTGTTTGCTCGACGGATTGTATTTTTCAACACTGTTTCCAACAAACAGTCCTTTTGAAAATCCGTTAAACACAAACAACTCACCGTTATATTCAACGGATGCAGCTTCTGCGCGTTTGAGCTTCATGTTTGGCTGGTTTGTCCACGACTGTGCTTGAGCCGTTGCGCAGAACAAAGTAGAAATGATAAACACGGCAATTATTGTTTTGAATCGCATTTTTGCTTCCTTGTGTTTTAAGCTTTCCTGAGAGTAGCTATAAGTCAAACAGTTTGCCGTGAAATAAACGCATTTCCTGTCAGTAATTGTGTGCTTCTGTGCACTAACCTGGCCTGTGTAAGATCACTCGTACTACCTACACATGTTTGCCCGAACTGACATCACATAACAAGTGATCAGTTGCGAATTCTGCATTACCCATTTGTACTAGATGATGTTTTTAATGGGTGACCCGGTGCTGGTATAAACGGTACTGAGCGATAACGCATGAACAACGCTACATTTGCGCTCGTGTGCGCAGTTTTTAATTAGCACGAAAGCTTCTGCGCAGCTCTGACAAAGCCACGGTATTTTTACGTTGAAAATGTGTTCAACCAATGCTCAATGTCTGCTAGTACAACATCGCGTCGGTCTGGTGTTTCGTTAAGTAATTCATGCAGGCAATCAGCGTAATAATGAGCGGTGATTATTGAGTCCGGTGCGTGTTCAACAAAAAGCTGAGTCTGACCGGCATCAACGACTGCATCCAGACCGGGTATCAAAATCAATGTTGGAACAGACAATAAGTGAGCAGATGCTATCGCTCGTTCGCCGTTGCGTACTATCCAGCCTACAATGCTGGCAGATTTATAGCGATGGTTAAGTTCATCGTTGGTGCCTCTCTGCTGCTCATCTTTATCATGGGTCAGCAGTTCGGCATTGTATGGCAACTGTTGGGTGAAGCGTGGTGCGAGCAGCTCAAGTATTTTTAATTTTACTTTATTAAACGGCGTAATAATCGGTGCATAAGCCGGTGCCGATAATAATACGCCAGCCACTGCCAACTGCTTATCCAGAACCATGGATGTGGCTACCAGTCCGCCCATGCTGTGACCAAACAGAATAGGCAACGAACCCGTCTCCTGCTCAAACTCCTTAAATTGATCTATCGCCGCATCAACAAGCGTATTGTCGCTTTCGATGACTCCGCGCTTGCCCACACTCTGGCCATGACCTGGGTGATCGTGAGCACCAACCTCATAACCGAGGGATGTCAGCCACGCAGCAAATCGTTCGTATCGGCCCGCATGCTCACCAATGCCGTGTAATAGATAAATGCCCTGGTTCTTTTTTGGTGCGTTGGTTGGCGGATGCCACCTATGTGAATAAATTGAGCCACTCATGCTTTTATTTTTCGACGCGAACGCACTGGAGTATAGCTTGCGAAAACCTGATGGCGGTCTGTTCCGGTTAACGGCACTCTGTCTGAAAACCCGCCCTTAGAGTGTTTTGTACCTTACCGCCATCGAATATGACAGAAAACCTGTGCTGATCGGCCGGGCGCAGTAGAATGGGGTTAAACATACCAATCGAAATATAGGAGTCATCATGGACATAGCAGGAAAAAAGGCCGTCGTCTTCGGAGGAACATCGGGTATCGGGTTGGCTGCCACCCGTCAATTGACCGCTTTGGGGGCAACGGTTATTGCGCTAAGCCGCGACCCGTCAAAAGCCAGCGATCTGCCAGATGGCGCCAGCGCGGTTAGCTGTGATGTGCGTGATGGTGAAGCTGTACAAAATCTGCTTAAAGAACACGCACCATTCGATATTCTGGTTAGCGCAGCAACCGGCGGCAGTCGTGCGATCGGTGAATTCGCTACCATGGATATGGATGGTTACAAAAGTTCTTTCGACAAATTATGGGGCTACGCCAATGTGGTGCGTTATGGCATTGAACACCTCAGTGACGAAGGCGCCATCGTGCTGGTTTCCGGTTCTCCGGCTCGGCGTTGTGGTCCAGGGCAAGTCGCTTTGTCTTCGGTTGGCGGTGCTGTTGAGGCGTTGTCCCGTGCAGTGGCCAAAGAGATTTCTCCAAAACGGATTAATGTCATGTCACCTGGATTAATTGATACGCCTATGGTGCCATTGAAGGGTGACGAGCGCAGCGCGCACTACGAACGCTTGACTGGTAACAATCTGATACCACGTGCAGGCACTGCTGATGAATGTGCTCAAGGCATTGTGTTTCTGATACAAAATGATTTCGTCACAGGAACCACGCTGGACGTTGATGGCGGCATCCTGCTGTCATAGTGGTATTTGCCGAGTCTTAAACAAAGTGTATTGCTGACATATAAAACGGTTTGACCATGTCCGAATTACTGAACAAGTTGACTCAAATTAGGCAGGATTTGCATCGTGACCCGGAGCTTGGGTTTAACGAACATCGAACCAAAGCCAAAGTAGCCGCACACTTAAAATCACTTGGTTTAGAAGTGCATGAAGGCGCTGGTGTTGTCGGCGTTTTATCTATAGGCAATGGCAATCGCGCCATCGGCCTGCGGGCAGAATTAGACGCCCTGCCCATAGAAGAAACCAGCACACATAGTTACGTTTCCAATAATCCAGGCGTCATGCACGCTTGCGGTCATGACGGGCACACGACTATGTTGCTCGGTGCTGCGGAATTACTCAGTACCAATCCTGATTTCAACGGCAAAGTGGTATTTATTTTTCAGCCAAATGAAGAGCACGGTCTTGGCGCACAGGCCATGATTGAAGAAGGCGTGTTGGAACGTTTCCCGATTCAGGAGATCTACGCCATACATAATTTGCCAGGAGCACCGGCAGGCCAGCTATCCACACGTGTTGGACAAATCTGCGCCAGCGAAAGTCTGTTTGAAATTACGATTAACGGCAAAGGCGGTCACGCATCAATGCCACACACCGGTGTCGATGCGCTGACCGTCGCAGCCGAACTGGTTGGGTCACTACAAACGATTGTTTCCAGAAAACTGCCACCAGGTGCTGGCGTGGTGGTATCGGTCACTGAGATAACAACAGACGGCCAACGTAACGTACTACCCGGTACCGCTGTTCTAAAAGGCGATGTCCGCGCCCCCGTTCCTGAGCACCGAGATTCGGTTGAGCGATTTATGCGTCAAATCACAACCGGTATGGCCGCCACACATGCCGTGGACATTTCAATGAGCTTTAATCCGGAGTTTATCGAAACCATTAATGCCGCTGAACCCACAAATGCAGCGATAAATGTAGCTCAATCAACGGGTTTAGCCACCGTGCCCAATCGAACTGCAATGAGTTTTTCAGAAGACTTTGCTCACTTCTGCAACGCCGTGCCCGGGTGCTTCATGCTACTGGGCAATGGTGAAACCGGATCGCACGCACAGCCACTGCATGCTGCCGACTATGACTTTAATGATGCGTTGTTACCTATCGGCGCCAATTTCTGGTGTCAACTGGTAAAAGACCGACTGCCCGCAAGGTGAGTCAAAATGCACCATAGGTGATGTATTGGCGCCGTTGCTCTGGTCGCGTCCTGGACTTGTACTGAGCACTAGCGGTGTGTCATGCTGGCATTGTTGTTATAAAAATAACCGCAGGAGAGAGCATGAACAGTAAGTTAGTTAAGTACCTAGTAGCGCCAGTGGTTGCGCTTGGAATTTCCGCATCAACGGCTATGGCAGCTGATATCACCATGAACCTTGGTTTTGGTGCACCAGAGGATTCACTTTACGGACGCTTTGGGAAGATTTTCAAAGAGAAAGCCGAAGAATACACGGGCGGATCGGTTGAGGTGAAGCTTCGTTGCTGTAACCAGATCTCAAGTGAAGATGAAGGCTTTAAAGCCATGCAACTTGGTACGGTGGACGGTTTCTTTATCACCGCCAACAATGTATCCCCACACTGGCCGCTGATGGATGTCACCGTTTTGCCTTATGTATTCCAGAACGATGAACATCTGGAACGGGTGGTCGATGGTCCGGTTGGCGACTTCATGAAAGAACGCTTGCAGTCTGACACAAGTGTCCACTTGCTTTCATTTGGCCCGGCGCTGTACCGCGACTTCTACAATTCGGTTCGACCGATCAACACCATGGCCGACATGGAAGGCTTGAAAATTCGTGTTCCAAAGAATGAAGTCATGCTGGCAACTTTCGAAGCATTCGGTGCAAACCCAGTACCGTTAGCTTGGTCTGAAACGCCAACAGCACTGCAAACGGGTACTGTCGATGGAGGTGACAATGGAACCTCATTCATTAAAGACATGAAGTTCTTCGAGTTCGAACCGCATCTGGTTATTCTCGAGCACTTTGTTGCGATGGCACCGCTGTTTGCTTCTGATGCATTCATGAAGCGTTTAAGCGACGAGCAACGTGAACAGATTCAACGTGCCGCAACCGATGCTGGTGCCGCAATGCGTGAGCAGGTGGCTACAGAAACAAGCGATGTTAGAAAATGGCTGGTTGAAGAAGGTGGCATGAAAATGACAACACCTGATAAGGCAGACTTCATTGCCGCCGCACAAACCGTGCAACAAGATTTTGCTGAAAAACGTGGCGATGAATTCGTTGATCTTGTCAACAAGATTCAGGCGGCAGCACAATAAGCTGCTTTTGAATTAGCTTTGTTGATCGTCGGGAGAGGACTCTCTCTCCCGACATCTCTTTATATTCCCGAGGGTCTGCACGATGAAGGCATTGAAATGGCTTGAGCGCCATTTTGAAGAGCTAATCTGTTGTACGTGTCTCGTCGTCATCGCCATCAGCGTTTTTTCGCAAGTCGTTGCACGCTATATCTTTGAAATTGCACTGCACTGGACTGAAGAAGTTGCTGCAATCAGCATGGTGTGGGCGGTTTACATGGGAGCGGCTTTGTGTGTACGGGAACGCTTCCATATTCGCATTCTCATTGCGGTTCAGTCGTTGCCCGGAAAGCTGGGTCGCTATACGATTTTTATCGCCGATTTTTTCTGGGCATTCTTCAGCCTGTTCATGATTCGGGTCAGTTGGGATTATCTGTCCGTTTTATGGAAGTTTCCTTCGCACAGCCCGAGTCTGGGTATCAATGAGTTTTATCCGCAAACGATTTTGATTATCGGTTATGGGTTGATGTTACTTCGACTGATTCAATCGTATTTTATCTGGTACCGGGATGGAGCCGAAGGTTTGCCGGGTATGCTTGAAGAGGAATGGGAAGCACCGCCACAACAAAGTGAGCCGAAGCCATGAGTCCGCTGGCAATTCTCGCGATTACGTTTGTCGTACTCACACTCATTGGTGTGCCGCTGTTTGTGTCGGTTGGACTGACAACCGCACTAGCACTCTTTCTGATTGATATACCGTATACGTTAATGGCACAAACCGGCTATGGCAGCCTGACACCGTTTCCACTGCTGACCATACCCATGTTTGTCTTAGCCGGCAGGCTTATGGAAGTTGGTGGCATGGCGAACCGGATGATTGCGATAGCAACGAACCTGGTCGGTGCATATCGCGGTTCAATGGGGCTTGTTACCGTTTTTGCGTGCATGTTGTTCGCAGCCCTGTCGGGTTCAGGTCCGGCAACCACCGCGGCAATTGGCTCTGTGACAGTACCCGCAATGCGTCGGGACGGCTATGACACACCGTTTGCTGCTGCAATAACGGCTAGCGCCGGCGCACTGGGAAGTCTGATACCACCGTCGAACCTGATGATTATTTACGGGCTGGTGTCAGAGACATCAATTCCCCGACTGTTTCTGGCAGGACTCCTGCCCGGCTTTCTGGTCACCATGTTGCTGATGATCACCACTTACATTATTGCGCGGCGGCGCAATTACGGTGGTGGCGGTGAGCGATTTTCATGGAAACCGTTTCTGCAAGCGGCATGGGATGGCAAATGGTCCATCGGCGCTCCAATACTTATTTTAGGTGGTATCTACGGTGGTGTGTTCACACCCACTGAAGCCGCTGGTGTGGCGGTTTTCTATTCGCTGTTTGTAGGGGCTTTTATTTACCGGGAACTGACCTTACAGAAGTTTCTTGAGGCGCTGCGCTTTACCGCATTGCTAACTGGCATATTGATTTTGCTGACACCAACGCTTGCGTTTGGTCAGCTTACTGCGTTTTATGATGTGCCTGCGGCTGTACAGGCCGGTATTACATCCATTACCGATAATCCCATTCTGGTGCTTTTGCTAATTGGTATCTTTTATATTTTTATAGGTACCTTTATGGAATCGCTTGCACAGATTGTGTTGTTCACAGCGGTTTTTCTGCCGTTGGTTTCATCGCTTGGTGTCGACCCGGTATTTTTTGGCATCTTTACCGTCATCACCTGCGAAATAGGATTTTTAACACCTCCACTGGGTGCCAACCTGACAGTGGCAGCACGAATATCAGGTATTTCAATGGAGCGAATATCCGTTGCGGTCCTGCCGTTTATACTGGCTTACATTGTTGGCATGTTAATTTTAATCGTGTTCCCCGACATCGTTTTGTTTCTGCCTGACTGGTTGTATGGCGAAGCTAAATAGGAGCCTGACTTATGTTCGATATCATTCTTAAAGGTGGAGAGGTGTTCGATGGCACTGGCGCGGAAGGTTTTGTTGGTGATGTTGGTATAACGAACGGCTTGATCAGCGAAGTCAGCACAAGTGAACTGCACGATGCCAAAGATATTATCGATGTCACCGGGCTTACCGTTTCGCCTGGCTTTGTAGACATGCACACCCACTCCGATTTCACATTGATTGCTGATTCACGGGCTGAAAGCCAGGTGCATCAGGGCGTGACAACAGAAGTTATCGGGCAATGCGGTATTAGCTGTGCCCCGGTCTGCTCTCATGCAATCATTCCGCTGGTGTCTCCGTGGTACACGAGTAAAGCCAAGCACGCTCACTGGCTTGGTTTTGGGGAGTATCTGGATACACTCGATGCCAGCGGGCTCGGTGTAAACGTCATGGCGTTTGTTGGTCATGGCACAATACATCGCGCCGTGATGGGTGATGAACTTCGCGCTGGAGATGCTGACGAAGTGGAGCAGATGGCCAAGCTGGTTGAACGGGCTATGGATGAAGGCGCTGGTGGTTTTTCATCCGGTCTTGAGTATTTTCCCGGCAGTCTTGCCGCACCTGAACACCTCGTTCCTATGTGCGAGGTAGCCAGTAAGTACGGACGACTATATGCTACGCATGTGCGTAATCGCGACACGCACTACGATCTGGGTTTTGCCGAAGCCATAGCCACAGCAAGACAGTCCGGTGCACGTCTGCAAATTTCTCACATACAACCGAAATACGGTGCACCCGATTACGCCATGGAGCACACGCTTGAAATGATTGAACTGGCGCGCAAGTATGATGCTGATATTGCGTTTGACATTATCCCTCACGATTGGGCACATACACTGATGGCCGCCATTTTGCCAAAGTGGGCTCAGGCGGGTGGCGTGGAAGCCGTAATGGAGCGATTAAGAAATCAGGAAGATCGGGCAAAGATTAAAGCTAACGCGCAACCCATGTGGCTACTGGTTAAGGCTCGCAAGTGGAAAGACATCGTGTTGCTAAACGCTACTGAAAACCACGACCTTGTCGGTGCTGACTTTGAAGAGATTGGCCGTATGCGGGGCGTTGATCCCTACGATGCTGTGCTCGATATACTGATTGAAGAAGGCGACAATCTTATGAACACCATGTGGACGTCAAAATCATTTAGAGACGATGATCTTGACTTATGTCTGCAACAACAGGAATGCGCGGTTATTTCCGATACCGTCGCCACTGCAACCGACGGCATATTGAAAGATCATCTTGGGTCACTTAGCGGGTACGGTTGGGCAGCGCGTTTTTTACAACATTATGTGCGTGATCGCGAAGTGCTTAGCCTTGCAGAAGGGCTACAAAAGCTTACCTCGATTCCTGCGGAGCGTCTGGGGCTGCTCAAACGAGGCAAGCTCAAAGTCGGGTATCACGCTGATGTTTGCGTGTTCGATCGATCAACCATTACCAGCAACGTCACGGCGAAAAATCCGCGCCGCTACGCATCTGGTGTGGCCCATGTGCTGGTTAACGGCAAATTATCGCTGCATAACGGTACCCGAACTGATGTTAATGCGGGACAGGTTGTTCGCGAATTTGCAGCATAAAAGTGCCTCTTTTAGCTTCGACCACTGCGACGCTCAACTTTATAGAGCCAATAGTCGAATCTGATTGTGCTTAGGGCGTCATTAGACGCCTGAAATGTTGACTGTCAGTTAATTAAGTGCTTGAATCGCAACATCTGTACAGCGAAGGCACTGACTAATGGCTTACGCCACCGCCAAAACCATGCGCCCCGATGCCATTCCGGTCATCGATTTGAGCCAATTGCGCGACAACACCAATCCCAGCGCTGTTGCCACCGCGCTTCATGCAGCCAGTCAGGGGCTCGGATTTATTTACGTGTCCGGTCATGGCATTCCTGCTGACGCAATTGCTTCGGCTCGTGCATCCGCCCTGTCCTTCTTTCGCTCAGATGAATACGAGAAGCAGTCTGTACTAATTTCTGAACAACACCGCGGCTGGCTAAAACCCGGCGCTGCCAAAATGGACGATGAGGCCAAAGCTGACTTGAAAGAGAGCTTCATTTGGGGGGCGCAGGATAAGGTTGGTGATTGCAGTGAAAATCATCCGCTGCATGGTAAAAATCAGTGGCCCGGTTTCCTGCCCGAGCTCGAAACAGCGGCGATGACTTATTTTGAACACGCGCATCGGGTTGCGCATGTGCTGATGCGAGGTTTTGCATTAGGTATGAATCTAGACGAATCGTTTTTTTTAAAAAGTTGTACTAATCCGTTAAGCCGTGCGTCGTTTGTTTACTACCCCGCTCAACCCGAAGAAAGTGGTGAGGAACAGTTTGGTGTTGCCCCTCATACCGATTTCGGTGTGCTCACCGTGTTGTGTCAGGATGATACCGGTGGTCTTCAGGTGCAGGACATCAATGGCGACTGGATTCACGCGCCACCAATCGAGGATACGCTGGTTGTAAACGTGGGCGATTTATTGTCT